>NZ_JBMPPD010000026.1:0-73842 GCF_049339825.1 Undibacterium sp. RuRC25W
AAAGCATATTCATCTCACTCTGTGCATCGCTACTGATATCGCTTAAGCCAATGCTAGCGGCGGCAAAGGTGGCAGTATTTTTGATGCCTGCTATTTGCGCATTTTGGAGCTGTAACGAAAGTGCAACCTCAGATTGATCCAGTTCATTGTCATTCGCTTTGCTTTTGATCGCTAAAGCAGCAAGAATATTTTGTAAGCTTTGACCTTGGATGAGTCGCGCAACCGCTTCCCCCATGTCTGTTAGGTGGTTTGCCGCTTTTGGACGTCCATAGGTAGATACTAACAATCCTTCTTTAGTCCGAATCGCACCACGTCCATCCGTTCTGAGCTCAAACCCTTGACCGCGTGGGTCTTGACGACCTTGCTTGCTTTCAATACGGGTAATAAAGCCCAAGCTGAGTTGACTGTGGTCATGGTCACTCTTGAGTTGCGCCTGGATTTGGTCATGGGTACCTGTTAAAAACGATCCCATGCCTTCAAGCTCGATCGTGCAGGTGATTTCTTTGCCGATGACGCTATCGAGGTCAAGATCAGCACCGACGCCAACGCCAGTACCAGCACGATTCGATGTTTGCAGCGTCAGACGATAGTCGAATAGCTGGTTGATACCATCGGTGCCGACTAAGCGCAAAGGTGTCAAAGGCTTGCTGATATCAGACAAGGCAGGACCGCTGACACTCAAGGCACGCGGGTGGGTGAATAGGCCGTTCACGATGTGATTCCTTGATCTATCTTGATTGATATATTGGTTGCTTGTGTCTTTGTTCTCGGGTGTTGCACAGTGACTTTTGTCTCGACGCGTTTTTTAGCGTTATCGAAAATAGTGAAAAAATTGCTTATGCGGGTTGTGAAATCAAAGGCGCTGGATTGCGAAAGAATCGTAGCGAGGGATGAATAGTGACGGAAGTGTTTTTACTTTAAGATGCAATTATTACAAGGTGTAGCGTAGTTGTATCAAGACAGGTAATGTTGGCATGTTAATTTCAATGCCTTGTTGTCTTTTTTGTGCAGTATTTTTTAGGCTAGACTGAGTATCTACCAGCTAACATACAGTCTGGCACAATGAAATTTGATCGTTTTAGATAGTCAAATAGTTCACCATCAATACAGCGTTTTAATTTTAAAAGGCAATATTAATTTTCTGTCGAGTAACTAACGAAAAATAATGATGGACGTCAGCGCAACGCTGATGTGGTGCGTTAATCGTTTGTTCCCCGACCGCTAAGCGTTATTAATAAATCAGCTTTTTTTTGGAGACAAACATGAAAAAGCGTTCTATCAGCTTTGTGCTATTAAGTTCAATGACAGGCTGTGTAAGCCATTACCCGAATGAGTTTTATACCAGACAGACACCCGTTGCGCCGATAACAGAAGTGCAATCTGTACAAAAAAATCGTCGTGTGGGTTCGTCGTCGGCTGCGTCTATCGATAGCTATAAGTCGGAAATTGCGGCCCAGATAGCGCAAATGAATGCCAGTCTGGTTTATCGGGATAATCCGCAACCAATGTTAAGAGCCGTCATTGTCGTCCATTATGTGTTGGCCCCCGATGGGCGTTTACTGAAAGCGGACATCGTGCGCAGTAATCAGGATAAGGTGGCAGAAAACACAGCGCTGGCCAGTTTGCACAATAGTGCACCATTTCCATCACCCAATCCCCGATTGTTGAAGGGAGGGCGCTTTGACGCATCAGAAACATGGTTGTTTGATGATGATGGACGCTTTCAATTGCGCAGTATTGCTTTGCCGCAAGCCGCAGAATAAAACAGACCGATGTACAACCTTGTACCTATCGTTATTGCCTGTCAAAACAGGGCTTACTCGCTTGATCTGGAAACGATAAATGAGGGAAGAAATTATTTTATTGATAAGTTAATCGTGTTCCAACAGATGCCTTTCATGATGACTTCCCCTATAATGCGGCATCCCATAGGAGTCTTGATATCATGAGCAATACTACCCATTTCGGTTACACCACCGTCGACGAAGAGCAAAAAGTACATAAGGTTGCTGAGGTATTTCACTCGGTTGCAGCTAAATACGACATCATGAATGACGTCATGTCTGGTGGTTTGCACCGCATCTGGAAGATTTTTACTGTCGCCCAGGCTGGCGTTCGTCCAGGCTTTAAGGTGCTCGATATTGCTGGCGGTACTGGTGACCTGACCAAAGAGTTTGTCAAGCAAGCGGGTAAAACCGGTGAGGTATGGCATACCGATATCAATGAATCGATGTTGCGCGTTGGACGTGACCGCCTCTTGAATAAAGGCCTGATTACCCCCACCTTGCTTTGTGATGCAGAAAAATTACCATTTCCGGACAATTATTTTGATCGAGTCACAGTGGCTTTTGGGTTGCGCAATATGACGCACAAAGACCAGGCGCTTGCGGAGATGCGGCGTGTATTAAAACCAGGTGGAAAATTACTTGTTTTGGAATTTTCTAAAGTTCCTGATGTCTTACAAAAACCGTATGACTTGTATTCGTTCAAAATCCTGCCGTGGATGGGACAAAAAATCGCGGGAGATGCCGAAAGTTATCGCTACTTGGCGGAATCAATTCGTATGCATCCGGACCAAGAGACACTGAAAGAAATGATGGAAACTGCTGGCCTCGACAAGGTGCAGTATTTCAATTTAACAGCGGGTGTGGCGGCGTTGCACACTGGCATAAAGCTCTAGTAGCAAAACACTGAACGTTGCCTTGTTCAATGTCGTTGTGGCTAGAGGTAAGTAATATCAAGGAGTAAATGTAATGAAAAAGTTTCTAATCGCAATGGTGATGGTCGCTAGTACCTTAGCAATGACGATGCACGATGCAGATGCAAAACGCATGGGCGGCGGCAGCTCTGTCGGTCGTCAGTCTAACAATGTCTCGCGTCAGGCCGCACCGGCGACACCGGCGAACAACAGCTTTAATCAACCGCGTCCGGCAGCGCCCGCTGCCGCTCCGGTCGCGCCGCCAGCGCCAATGGTGCCTCCTAAACCTGCAAGCCCATGGAAGGGTGTTGTTGGCGGCTTGATCGGTGGTGCATTATTGGGTGCAGCATTTTCGCACTTTGGGTTTGGTGGGGCTGCCGCAGGAATGTTGGGCTCTCTGTTCACTTTTGCACTAATTGCATTTGCTATTATGTTTATTATCCGTTTATTCCGCGGAAAGAACACAGCAACTGCCTCGGCTACACGCTTTGATCAACCGGCCTATGCGGGTGCAAACAGTACGCCAACATCCGATATTGGGTCGCGTTTCGACAGTCAACCGGTCGCAAACACTTACGCTGCACCTGCCCCAGCGGCCTCAGCAGCGACTTGGAGTATTCCGGCGGATTTTGATGTGCCAGTGTTTTTACGTAATGCTAAAACATACTTTATTCGCTTGCAAGCGGCGTGGGATAAGGCGGACATCAATGATCTGCGTGAATTCACCACACCTGAAATGTACGCAGAACTGAAACTGGAAATTCAGGAGCGTGGTGCTACATTGAATGTGACAGACGTGGTATCCATCGAGGCAGAATTGCTTGGTGTTGAAAATGCGGGTAATGATCATCTTGCAAGTGTCAAATTCACTGGCATGATCAAAGAGGCACAAAATGCCCCTGCTGAACCGTTTAGTGAAGTCTGGAACTTGTCTAAGCCAGTCAATGGCCAAGGTGGTTGGGTTCTGGCTGGTATTCAACAGCTGTAATACGACTTTCCTCCTGAGTATTGGAGGATCTTGCATCAATGCTGACGCAGATCGAAGATCAGAAATGCGATTAGCTGTTAAACTTGAGACCGCCCGCATCATTGCCGGGCGGTTTTTTATGGGATGTACGTGTGACTGGCAAGGTGTGTTTGATCTTGATGAGAGCGAAACTATCTTGTTTTGATGATTCATGCCGTGACCGTGTGCCTCCATCCCCGTTGGTAAGAACATAAGCAAACCTGTACCAGTGGCACAGCCACCGATGTAGCGCTTACTTTTTGGAACCACTTTGCCTTTGTTTTTTCAATTCACTATGATCTCAATTGCACCCTTCATCAATCATCTGCTTGCGCAGGAAAAATGGGCTCGGGACAAATTATTACCACATGCCGGAAAAACAGCCTGTATTGATGTACAGGTGATGCAATTACGCCTGAAAGTGGCTGCAGATGGTTTATTGGAAAGCGCAGACGCGGCAGTGGAACCCAATGTGACGATCCGCGTCAAGCCAGAAGATTTGCCACTCATGGCACAACAACGGGAAAAGGCATTTTCATTTGTCAAAATTGAAGGTGATGCAGATTTCGCCAACACGATATCGGCATTAAGTCAGAATTTGCGTTGGGAAGCCGAGTCGGATTTGAGTAAATTGTTCGGTGACGTCGCCGCGGTCCGGTTTGTCGCTGGGGCGCAATACCTTGTTAAAACTGCACAGGAAACGTACCAGAAAATACAAGAAAATCTGGCAGAGTACTTTCTGGAAGAAAATCCCATGCTAGTACGGCCATCAGAAGTCACCGCAATGGGGGCACAGATTAACAAAACTCGCGATGATGTTGAACGCTTGATGAAGCGCATCGAGAAAATGGAAAGGATGCGCGGATGATTTTAAAATTTTTACGCCTGACAAAAATAGTTAGCGTTACCCTGCGTTATGGCATTGATGAAATTGCAATTTCCGGCTTAAAAATCCCGAGAACAGCGCGCATCGTCAAAGCCGTCTTGTTCTGGCGCGATTTGTCTGCACCGCGCGGTGAGCGCTTGCGTAAAGCCTTAGAAGATTTGGGCCCGATTTTTGTGAAGTTCGGTCAGGTGCTGTCGACCCGCCGTGATCTGATGCCGCCGGATATCGCTGAAGAATTATCCAAACTGCAAGACCGTGTTCCTTCGTTTGATCCTGATCTGGCCATTGCCCAGATTAAAAAATCCTTAGGTGCGCATCCTGATGAGTTGTTTGCTACTTTTGAGCGTCAACCCGTCGCCTCTGCGTCCATCGCGCAGGTCCATTTTGCGACACTCAAGGATGGTCGTGAAGTTGCTGTCAAGGTTCTTCGTCCAGGAATGAAAGAAACCATCGACCAGGACATAGCACTGATGCAGGTTGCCGCTGGATGGCTGGAGACGCTCTGGGCGGATGGTAAGCGCTTAAAGCCGCGTGAAGTGGTGGGCGAGTTTGATAAGTATTTACATGATGAACTCGATCTGATGCGTGAAGCTGCCAATGGCAGTCAGTTACGCCGGAATTTCATGGACTCCGACCTGTTACTCGTGCCAGAAATGCATTGGGATTTTTGTTCGTCTTCCGTCATTGTGATGGAGCGCATGAAAGGCATACCTATTTCTCAGACCGAGCGATTGCGCGAAGCGGGTGTGGATATGTCGAAGTTATCCCGCGATGGTGTAACGATCTTTTTTACGCAGATTTTTCGGGATGGATTTTTTCATGCTGACATGCATCCTGGCAATATCTTGGTATCGACTGATCCGGCAACGTTTGGGCGTTATATTGCGCTCGATTTCGGTATTGTTGGAACGCTCAACGACTTTGATAAAGATTATCTGTCACAGAACTTCCTAGCGTTTTTCCGTCGTGATTACAAACGTGTGGCTGAAGCACATATCGAGTCAGGGTGGGCACCCAAAGATACACGGGTGGATGAACTAGAGGCTGCCGTGCGTGCTTGTTGCGAGCCAATTTTTGATCGTCCATTAAAAGATATTTCGTTTGGACAGGTGCTGCTGCGTTTGTTCCAGACGTCGCGCCGTTTTAATGTCGAGGTACAACCGCAATTAGTCTTGTTGCAAAAGACGTTATTGAATATTGAGGGTCTTGGACGACAGCTTGATCCGGATCTGGATTTATGGAAAACGGCAAAACCTTATCTTGAACGCTGGATGAATGAACAAGTTGGCTGGCGTGGTTTGGTGGATAAATTACGCGCCGAAGCACCGCGTTACAGCCATATTTTCCCGCAGCTACCGCGTCTTGCGCATCAGGCATTAACCCGTGTTGCCGAGCAAGATAATCAGTCAGCAGTGTTGACTGCATTATTGACAGAGCAGCGCCGCACAAATAACTTACTACGTGTCGTTATTTATTTTGGCGGCGGCTTGTTTGCGGGTATTTTGGCAGCACAATTTTTGATGCATTTTTACTTTATCGATTAAGTGATCAACATGGCTGAATTTATTCTTCGTGACCCCACTCAGGCCAATTTTTGGGACGAGCGTTTTGAAAAAAAGTTCATGCCATGGGATAAAGGCGGTGTTCCTCAAAAGTTTTCTGATTTTGTACAGGCACAACATCATGTCTTACATTGTTTGATTCCTGGCTGCGGTAATGGCTACGAAGTGGCATCACTTGCCCAAGCTGGGTGGCACGTTACAGCGATCGATTTTTCGCCTGCTGCCGTTCAACATGCGCAGCAGACCTTAGGTCCTTGGGCAAAGCACGTTGTGCAAGCGGACTTTTTTTCCTACGAGCCAACATGTCCTTTAGATGTCATTTATGAACGGGCATTTTTTTGTGCTTTACCACCAGAGTTGCGGCAATCAATTATTGATCGCTGGGCGTATTTATTACCCACTAATGCGTTGCTAGCAGGTTATTTTTTCTTTGATGATTCGGAAAACGCCAGTAAAAAAGGACCGCCATTTTCGATTCATAGCCAGTTGTGGCGTGAGATGATGTCAGTGCATTTTGAACAAATCGAAGATAGTCCAGTTCTCGATTCGATCCCCGTTTTCTCTGGAAAAGAACGATGGCAGGTCTGGCGCCGTTGCTGAATCTCTCGTGGTCTTTGAGGATAAGCAGTCCGACTAAAAAATACCCAGCAGAGATGGTTGCAGGAGTGCGCTCAGTGCTACTATTTGCCTGTTTTTAATGATCCTTCTTGCCATGCGCTTCCACCGCTCACGTTCTTTACTCGAACAAATTCCGTCGATTCAGTTGGCGGCTGGCTCGGTGAAAACATTGTTAAGTGCAGCAGAATACCGAACTGAATTACTGCAGCAGATTGCGCGCGCAAAACACCGGGTTTATTTATGTGCTCTGTATTTACAGCACGACGAGGCAGGTGCTGAAATACTGAGCGCGCTTTATGCCGCAAAGGCCGCGCGGCCAGCATTAGATATTGCTCTTCTGGTCGATTGGCACCGTGCACAGCGGGGCCTTATCGGCGAAGCAAAACAACTCGGTAAGACGATGGGTAATGCTGCTTGGTATCAAGAACAGAGTGCATTACATGACGGCAGCATTCCGGTGTATGGTATCCCAGTACAGACCAGTGAGTTATTTGGTGTGTTGCATTTAAAGGGATTCGTGATTGATGATGGTGTGATTTATAGCGGTGCCAGCATCAACAATGTGTACTTGCATAAGCAAGATAAATATCGCCATGATCGCTACCTTCTGATACAGAATGCTAGCTTAGCAAATACGATGGTCGACTTTATACGCCGGCATGTATTGTGTGCTGCCGCCGTTCATCGATTGGACCGTCATGAGATACCTGCGACACGTACGATTCGCAATGATGTCCGCAATTTTCGTGCTAACCTTAAACAAGCGCGTTACATTATCAGTTCAGAGCAAACACAACACGCACTGGGGTTAAGCGTTGCCCCACTGGTCGGTGTGGGTAAAAATAATTCACTTAACCGTGTGATATGTCAGCTACTAGCAGCGAGTCAACAACAAATTACGATTTGTACGCCGTATTTTAATTTTCCATTAGCGGTGACACGCGAGATCAATCGCGCCCTGAAGCGCGGCGTAAAAGTAGACATCATTGTGGGTGACAAAACAGCCAATGATTTTTATATTTCACCCGAGCAGCCATTTAAAGTCATTGCTGTCTTACCTTATCTCTATGAGGCCAATTTGCGACGTTTTGCTAAGTCGCACCAGTCGGAAATAAGACAACAGCAACTGAATTTACATTTATGGAAAGATGGTGATAACACCTATCACCTGAAAGGTATGTGGATCGACGATGACTACGCGTTAATGACCGGAAATAATCTCAATCCCCGTGCATTCCGCCTTGATCTGGAAAATGCCTTGTTGATCCATGACCCACTGCACGAATTGTCAGCGCAGCGTGCGGCAGAGTTGGACAGCATTATGCAACATACGTCAGTCATCACGCATTACCAGCATATCGAGAGAATGCGTGACTATCCTGACGAAGTACGCCGACTTCTCTCTCGGTTGAGTACCGTGCGGCTGGACCGCTTGGCATATCGGGTGTTATAAAGCCGTACTATCTGCCCAATGGACTGAGTCGGATAACGCTCAGTGGGGCGACTTCGTTTGGTAACCATTTCGTATAAATTTTGGCGAAGGTTCCATCTTTTTTGATTGTACGCAAGGCCTCTTCCCATGCCTTAATCGTCCCCTCTGGCGTTTGCAGTGAGAATGCCAGATAGAGCTCTAGACTATCGAGTACTTTGACTTTTTCTACATCGTCAGCAGCATGACCAATGTCTTTTAACACGGACGGAACGACAAAACTCCCTTCAACCCACAGGTCAAAACGTTTAGCGAGAAGCATGTTCGCAACGATTTGCGGGGTCGCTGCTTGTTCAATATCGGTGTAACCTTTTCTACGAGCTGTATCAACAAAAATACTCGAGCGATATGCGCCGACTTTCAGCTTCAGAATATCTTCACCTAAATTTTGTAGATAGGCAGCATTACCCTTGCGAGTGAATAAAACGGTGTTAGAGATGGCGATCGGGCCAAGCATTACCATCATTTTTTCGCGCTCATCAGAACGTCCTACTGTGAATAGTAAGATATTGGGCTCCTCTAATAGTGCTTTGTAACCCCGCGCCCACGGAACGACCTGAATGGCAGTATTTGCCCCAGCAGCACGCGTGATACGCGCTTGTATTGCACGTACTACTTCAACCGCCATTCCATCTACTTTGCTTGTATTTCCAAACGTGATCGGCGGCCAGTCTTCGGTATATATCTGGAGTTCTTGTGCAAAGGCCTGAGGAGTAAGCAACAATAATGCTGCTATAAAGAAATAAGCACGAATATTTTTGTTGGCTTCAGTCAGTGCCAAGGATAAGTTGCTTAGTCGAGCCATATTGACATATCGTCCTGAAAAGCAATTCTTTATTGTTTTTGTCTGAATAGACGCAAATAGTCATGCAGTTGCGCCCTTAAACTGACACCCTTCAGTATGCGTTGTACTTGATGAAAATAGTTAATTGTTGTCGCCCGTCATGCAAGTAAAGCCTAAGTAGACGCCGCTGATGTGCACCATCATGTATCAATTTGATCAGTATAGATGTTTTCATTGGTTTTGCTGATCTTTATTCATCAGATCATTTCACCATTTCTCTTTTGATGGTCGCTCTATAAATTTCTCCATGTTGATGCACGGACGAGGTCTGTTGAGCGTAAAAACATCCCAGATAAGCACTACAAAAATGCATACAAAATGATCCAAAACGATACTTAAGAGGCTATTTAATATCGGATCATAGAATACCGTTCATGTTGTAAAAAGACGGTATTGCCTACCATTCCGGCAACGGTATTCGGCCACTTATCTAAAAGAAATTAAATGAGAGAAACATGCACTTTGCTTTTGCTGGATGCGATAGAAATCTAAAGCTCTTTGAGATCCTGATTCAGGCAGGCTGGCAGCCAGTGAAATTGTTTTCAGTGCCTGAGAATAATCTATTGAGTGTGAATAAAGCCTTGCTAGCCTTGGCCCAACAAAAAAAAATTCCCATTCAACTGTCACGCATCATCCCCCACGATCTGGAGGAGCTCAAAGAGATGGGGTGCGATGCCTTAGTCGTTGGCAGCTATAATTGGCGCATTCCTGACTGGCGTAATAGCTTACCTTTTGCGATTAATTTTCATCCGGCACCTTTGCCGTTGGGACGCGGTCCATACCCAATGGTCAATGCTATTCTGAATGGTTATTCGCGTTGGGGCGTGACCTGTCACAAAATAGAGCGCGAATTTGATACTGGCGCTATTCTTGATAGCGAGATGTTTGATATTGACGATCACGACACGCATGAAAGTCTGAACATCAAATTACAGATGGCATCAGGACGTCTTGGGTTACGCATTGCACTCGATTTTGATCACCTCTGGAAGTCAGCGAAACCGCAAGGTGAGGGCGAGTATTGGCCTCTATTTAATGAAGAAGACAGAACCATACATTTTGACCAGTCTATCGTAGAAATTAAAAGGCAATTACGTGCTTTAGGTCATCTCGAGTGTATTGCCCATGTTAATCAACAACGTATTCGTATTAAAGCCGGTTTTGCGTGGACAGAATCGCATGCTTATCATTGCGGTCAGGTTGTTCATGCCAATGGTTCCACGATCGTCATCGCATGCCAAGATGGTTACTTTGCCATGAATGAATGGTCTTAGCGGTGGCTGCGCAATAAAATTGCAATCTGGATGCAGGTTCAATGCTGGTTGATCCAGATTTTTCCCTGTGAAAATCAAAAAAACACCGCTTGACAAGGCTCGTTGTTCCGTTACATTATCGCCCCCTTCAGGTGCCAGGCTATGATTGCCGGGAGAATCGGGAAGGCGGTGTGAGTCCGTCACGTGCCCAACGCTGTAAAGAGGATGAGACTGGCGACATACCACTGCGACAAGAGAAGTTGCGGGAAGGTGTCAGTTTCAGATGAATCTGAGTCAGAAGACCGGCCTGAACGTTGTCCAGGAAGCTTGGTCAGGCTTCCCCCATTTATTTGCATTAGGGGAATTCATGCAATCTACGCCCGTTTCCGATGTGTCGGATGGACACGCCTTTACACAGCAAGCCCGCGACGCGATCTACCATACTATTTTTTCCCGACGTGATGTCCGTAGTCAGTTTCTACCCAAGGCAGTCGGTGACGAAGTGCTTAGTCGTATATTAACTGCCGCACATTTCGCGCCATCTGTCGGCTTTATGCAGCCTTGGAATTTTTTACTGATTAAATCCGATGACGTAAAACAACGCGTTCAGCAAGCCTATATCTCCGCAAACGCTGAGGCGTTGGCGATGTTTGAAGGTGAAAAACGCAATACCTACCAGCAATTAAAACTCGAAGGTATCCGTGAGGCACCGATAGGTATCTGCATCACCTGCGACCGTGAGCGTACCGGTAGCGTCGTTCTTGGTCGTACACATATGAAAACGATGGACTTGTACAGCAGTGTTTGTGCCGTGCAGAACCTGTGGTTAGCTGCTCGTGCAGAAGGTCTTGGCGTTGGTTGGGTCAGTATTTTTCATGAACCCGAATTGCAAGCGGCACTTGGTATTCCTGCGCATATTGTGCCGATCGCCTATTTATGTGTCGGCTACGTCAGTCATTTTTATCCTAAGCCAGAATTGGAATCTAAAGGGTGGTTACCCCGCTTGCCGATTGAAGACCTGGTCTATTTTGACCAATGGGGGCAAACCGATACTGACGAGCCACTGATTAGTCATTTAAAAAGAGATCAGCTGATCGCGCAGGATATCGCTAATCGTGCGGGAAACCAGGCGCCAATTTGAATGACAAATAGAAAAATAACTTATGATGTGATGTCTCTTGTGTTTAACTTTTCCCGTGGAACTTCAACGTGCTCACTATTTTAGGTAAATCACCGTCGATTAACGTTCGCAAAGTCTTGTGGACTTGTGCTGAAATCGGTCTTCCATTTCAGCAGGAGCAATATGGTGCCGGCACGCAGCCGGTCAATACACCTGATTTTGTACGTCTTAATCCCAATGCCATTGGTACCAGTGATCGTAGATGAGGATTTTGTATTGTGGGAGTCGAATGTGATTTGCCGTTACCTCGCTGGCAAGCATGGTCGTGGCGATTTACTTTCCACAGATCCGTGCGCACGTGCCCAGGTTGAGCAATGGATGGACTGGCAGGCAACTGAGCTCAACAATGCATGGCGCTACGCGTTTATGGCACTGGTGAGAAACAGTCCAGCGCACACTGACCAGCAAGCTATCGCTGCCAGTATCGATCATTGGAACCAGCATATGATGATCTTCGAAGCGCAATTGCAAAAAACAGGTGCCTACGCGGCGGGCGCTGACTTTACGCTTGCTGACATTGTTCTCGGGTTGTCTACGCATCGCTGGTTTTCGATGCCAATGGATCGCACCGTCCTACCTGCCGTCAACGCGTACTATGAAAGACTGAGCTTACGTACAGGGTTCATGCAATATGGGCGCAATGGCTTGCCTTAAATGCAGTGATCGTAGATGAGATGTAGTGATGCCAGCTACGGAGGTAGGGCGTTACGGTATAGTGAGATTATGTACTTTTACGAATAGATTTTTTTTAATAGATAGGATTTTGATCATGGATATGTCCACTTGGTTGATTTTTTTGATGGTATCGCTGGCAACGACTTACACGCCGGGGCCTGGCGTCCTGTTGGCCATTTCTAATTCAGTTAGCTTAGGAACCGGCAGGGCGATGATTAGCTCCGCTGGTAATGTCCTTGGGATCTTTGTTGTAGCGTCGACAGCCACAGCAGGTTTAGGTTTAATTTTGCAAACGTCGGCGTATGCGTTTCTTATACTGAAATTGCTCGGTGCAGCGTACCTGATTTATCTGGGAATACGTCAGTGGAACAATAAAACTAATCTGTTTGCGTTAAAGAATAATGAGGGTGATGAGGTAAATAAACCTCCTATGACCAATCGTCAATTATTTTTACAAGGCTTGTTGATCGCTACCACCAATCCGAAAAGTATTCTGTTTTTCACAGCCTTGTTCCCGCAATTTATGAGTCACACTGATTTTAGTGTGGCGCGGTTTTTATTGTTGACCAGCACATTTTCTGTTTGCGCTGTGATTTCACACCTGAGTTATATTTTTCTGGCAGGCAAGGCTAAGAAATGGTTTGCCGAGCCACGCCGGGCGATGATGTTTAATAAAACGTCAGGCGTGACTTTTGTTGGCCTTGGGATGAGTCTGCTAGCGCTCCGGGCGAACGCTAGATAGGTTCTTGCGATTTCATATTACGACAGCAACACGGCGTCAGTTCTGATTATGCATTGTCAGTTGTGCGGACTGACAAATGAGCGCTGACTGCAGTATGAGCAATCAGATCGATTGCAGGCCGTGGCTTGCCTTGTTTATCTATCCAGACTTTGGGTGTCAGGGCGCCCGATAATGAGATGCTCTCACCATCTTCGAGCGCTAACAGGACACGACGTACGTGATCATTAAAGGTGATTACATTGCACATCAGTGTATCGCCGTCATCGGTCATTGCACGGACTTTACAAGTGACGTACAGTGAGCCACCTTGCCCACTACGTTCATCGGCACGGCCATAGAGGCGGCCAGAAATTAAAGCATCTATCATAGGATTGGTCTGTCTGGATTTAAAAAATAGAGTCAAGCATGCGATGATGCCGACTGAGGTGTCAACTTAGGTTCCAACTTAGGTTCCAAATTAAACGCCGGATAGAGAAATAAAGCAATGATGAATACACTGAATCATTGACACATGAATTGATCATTTTGCCATTTTTTAGGATGAGAACCGAATGAATCTCGATCAAATTGCTGAAACCTATGTCAAGCTCGTGCTGGCGGTGGGTGAACATGACGATAGTTACGTCGATGCCTACATCGGGCCCGCCGTGTGGCGTGATGAAGTCCGGCTGCAGGCAACTCCCCTGAAAGCGTTGTTGGTGCAGGCTGGAGAGTTACTGGAGCATGTCAGCGTCTTACCACCTGCACCGGAAGAGCAAGCAGAACGGCAGACATTTTTAAGATTACAGATTGCGGCAGTACGCGCTCATGTTGCCTATCTGGATGGCAAGACGCTTCCTTTTGATGACGAATCAAAGGTTTTGTATGATGCGGTTTCTCCGGCGTTAACGCCAACTGATCTTGATACGACGCTCGCTGAACTTGCTGCGTTATTACCAGGAGAGGGTGATCTGAATCAACGCCTTTCAAGCTATAACAAACAGTTTGAAATTCCGCGCGAGAAGCTCGATGCTGTTTTTAGCGCGGCGATTAACGAAGCCCGAGAGCGAACCCGGAAATATATTCCCCTGCCAGAAAACGAGAGCTTTAGGGTGGAATATGTCTCGGGCAAAGTATGGAGTGCCTATAACTGGTATAAAGGTAACAGCCATAGCTTGATCGAAGTGAATACAGATTTTCCTATGTTCATCAGCCGTGCTATTGACCTCGCCAGCCATGAGGCTTATCCGGGGCATCACGTGTTTAATGTCCTGATTGAAAATGAGCTGGTAAAGCAAAAAGGCTGGGTGGAATACGCCGTGTATCCTTTATATTCACCGATGTCCTTTCTGGCAGAAGGTAGCGCTAATTACGGCATTGAAGTCGCTTTCCCACATGCAGAGCGAATGGCTTTCGAAAAGCAGGTGTTGTTCCCACTGGCAGGGATCGATCCGGAAAAAGCAGAACGCTATTATCAGATTCAGGCGGTACTTCAGCGATTGTCCTATGCCGGCAACATGGTGGCCAAACAATATCTGGATGGTGAGATTAATCGAGATACCGCTATCGCCATGTTGATGAAATACAGCCTCTCAGATGCCGACCGTTCTGCGCAACGAATACGCTTTATTGAAAAATTACGCTCTTATGTGATCAACTACAATCTTGGTCAGGATGTGGTTCAGGCATACATTGAACAACGAACGGGAACGCAAGATCAGGATGTGAGGTGGGCGGTATTGACTGACTTGCTGCGCAAACCAAAGAGTGCATCAATGATGATTTAATGAGACCGCAAGCTCTGATATCGTGATCATCCGCGCAGGCGGGTGATCCAGCGACAAGACCTTGCGGCGAAGCAATTACATTTATTTTGCACTGATCAACTTCACAACTAATTGCTGCGTTTCCGTCAGACTTAACAAGCGATCAATATTCGGATGCTTGCCAGGAAACGCAATCGCATCAGCAGTATGTTCTGAATACAAAATCAGGCCCCTCGCTGCTGCCGCTGCATTGATCACACCAAATTCTTGAAACAAAGCATGGTAGACACGGACACTACCCGCAGAACCTGGTTTATTCTCTATCTTGGCGATCAACGTTTCACCATCAGATAATTCGATCGCTGCCACATGGTGGATTTCTGGTAGCGTAGATAAAATTTCACTAAACTGCATACATACTTTCTGTTATTAAAACTGGATGTATTCTAAATCTGTTTGCGCTTTCGTGCGGAGCGCGCAGTATGGATTTATCCTACTTCCACGATACTTCTTCCGCCCGCTGCTCTGCGTACCATAATCTTGGTTGCAATACGTTCCGTCATTTCTTGTACGTGCGAAATCACGCCCACTTTGCGTCCTTGTGCCTGCAGGCTGTCGAGGGCGTCCATGGCGACGCGTAAGGTATCGGCGTCGAGACTGCCGAAGCCTTCGTCAATGAAGAGCGATTCGACTTTGACGCGGTTGCTCGACAGAGATGCCAGACCTAGTGCAAGTGCGAGTGAAACCAAGAATGACTCTCCTCCAGATAAAGAGTGAACAGAGCGGTGTTCATCGCCCATGTCCTGATCGATAACCATCAGGCCAAGAGTGTCTTGGATGCGTTGCAGGCGATAACGGCGCGCGAGTTGATGTAAGTGTTGATTGGCATACGCCAGCAAGACGTCGAGCGTATATTGCTGCGCATAATTACGGAATTTTTTGCCATCGGCAGCGCCGATTAAGTCGCTTAACTGGGCCCAGATCCGATAGCGATTTTCTTGTGTTTGCAATGCTTGAAGCAAATCAGCAACATGCTCCCGACGTTGATTGTCCTGAGTTTTTTGTGCTTGTAGCTCAATGACATGGGCGTGCACTTGTTGCTGTTGTTCACTGAAAAAATCACGGCGCTTGTGCAGTGTAGCGATAGTAGACTCTGGCTCAGGCTGCTGATCCTGTAATACCAAAAGATCCTTGTCATCTGCATTTTCGCTATTCTGTTCGTTTTGCGGTGATTGCTCTGTGGCAGGCGGCACCATAACATCATCGGGTAACGTCACTGGGCGCTGTTCCTGATGCGTTGTTCGCTGCTGCTGACGTTCCTGCAAAATTGTGCGGGCGCGTTGACAAACGTTGCTGATCGCTTGCAGTGCTTCGCGCTCGGCATTGATCCATTCGTTGCTGTGGTTGAGTAAGTCTTCCAGTTGATAACGATCGAACGTATTTTCTGTCTGTGTGAGATTGTAGGCGTGTAGCCAGTCGTTGAATTCGTGCTGTCGTTGTTCTTGTTGCTGCTGGTGATCTTTTAATCGTTGCTGCGCTTGTACACAGGCTTCATTGGTCTGTATCAGCAATCGTTGCTGCGCCTGCACGTCATCAGTTTTTTTGCTCAGATCCGCCTTTGCGGTCTGGATTGTATGATGCAAACGGGCGACGACGACACTAACCGCTTCACCACCAAAGTATTGCTGCCGTTGCTGCTGATAGTCTTGTAATTGTTGAACACAGCGCTGTAGCTCATGCGTTAAGCGTTGCTGTTCTTGTTGTGCGTGTTGTTCTGCACTGGCCAACGTTGTGAGTGCCAGATTGACTGTGCTGAGTTCTTCGGTTGCCTGACGCTGACTATGCTGATAGTGCTGCCATTGTTGTACTTGCTGTGCGCAGTTTTCCTGAAAAGCCGTAGGTGCTGCATGCCACAGATCACGCCAAGTATCACGTAATGATGTCGTGCCGTTATCGGTCTCCTCTGAAAGATGGCTGACGATAAACGCCTCGTCTAATTCATCTAATGCATTGTGCAAACCTTGTTGCACATTGACGACCTTCGTCATCGCTTGTTCGCGTTGGGTGAGTGTGCTTTGCAAGGCGAGATTACCGGTTTGCAGCGCATCTTTACACTCGCTCAATAGGCGTTGCGCCTTATCCCATGCGGCTTGCGCGACATCTTTGGCTTGTGAGGCTTGTTGGTGCTGGATCTCTTGTTGTTGCAGATGTTGTAGCGCTTGTGCGTTATCGATGCGTAATTGCTCCAGCCAAGTGATCACCTCTTCATGCGACGCTGGAGGTGTTTGCTGTAAAGGTGATAATTGATAGAGGCTATGGTGTTGCCACGTGCTTTCTTGCTGCTGCAACAGATGCTGCAATTGCTGTGCATCTTCCGATAACGGTTGTAGCCGTTGACGCTGTTGATCGGCGATGGTCTGTTGCTGATGCCATTGATCACGCCATTGTTGTTCTTGCTGACGGCAGGTCTGAACTTGTTGTTGCAAGGTTTCTAGGAGCGCACGCAGTTGTGGCTGATGTTGCGCGTATGGGTGTTCTGTGGCACCACAAACGGGGCAGGGCGCGTCTGTTTGCAATTGATGGCGTAAGTCCTCGACACTGGCTGCGCATGCCAGCTCAGCCGCTTTTAAGGCCTGTTCGGCCTGTTGCGTGGCTGCCATCGCCACAGGGAGCTGCGCTTGCGCCAGATTTGCTTGCTCTTGTGCTTTTTTCGTTGTGTCTTTTACAGAGATCATCTGCGTTTGTAGCTTGATGATGCTTTGTCGTTGTTCTTGTATGCTTTGCAAAAGTTGGGCCGTAGTACCGATTTCTTGTCGTCGTTGCTCCATCAAATGCTTATCACGTTGCAGGCGGCTGATATCGATACTTGCGTAGTTCTGCACCGATAACTGACGTTGATGTTCTGCAAGTTCAAGTTGCGTTGTCGCATTGTTGACCGCGTGTTGCTGCTGCGTGACGGTAGCCTGGCACGTTACGTGCAACGCACCAAAATCGCTGACTTGTTGCTGCTGCGTTTGCAATTCTTGCTGTAACTGAGCTGCTTGTCGGAATACCCGTTCCCAGCCTGACCATTGTTCGGCAAGACCTTGAATGGCGACATGTTGTTGTAGCCAGATAGTGGCATTCTGGAGTCGCTTTTGGCACTGCGTTGCAGCGACTTGTTTTTCTTGATGAGCACGATTCGCTTGTTCATATTGTCGCGTGGCCAGCGCGGAAGTTTCTTGTAATGCTTGCAGCTGTGGCTGCAAGTTGGCGATGCTGGCATCGATCAGGCGAGCCTGATCGAGTCCCTTCGCGGCATCCAATTGTGCTTGTTCACTGAGGTGTAATTGTGTTGCTGCCGTGTGCAGGGCAGCTTGCACCTGCAGGTCGTCTTGACGAATTTTTTCGAGCTGACTCTGTACGTACTGGATCGCCGTAGTTTCCTGGATGATGCTATTCGTTAGTCGATTAATTTCGATAACGATAGGGCGGGCATTTTGCACCTTGTCTAGTTGTTGTAGCAGCACAAAGCGTGGTGCGCAGTCGCGTTCTTGCTGCTCAGTCTGCTGTAGGTTGAGCAGCGCTGCTTGTTCTTGCTGCGCGAATTTGTTTGCTTCCTGATGCCAGCGTAAATGTTGGTCTAAGGCTGCGACAAACGCATCAAGTTGTCTTAAGCGAGCAGTACTGACGTTAATATTGTCTTCAAGTTCCTGACGTTGTTCATCGTTGAGGGGCTTGTTATCAGCGAGGCGTAGATGAAACCGATCAAGTGCTTCGCGTTCTTCTTTGGCGCGTCTGAAAGCATTTTTTGAGAGCTCTTCGTAAATATGACTGCCTGTCAGGGTTTGCAACAAGTTTCCACGTTCATCGTCATCTGCTTTTAAAAAACCAGAAAATTCATTTTGTGCCAGTAATACGGCGCGGGTAAATTGCTCAAACTTCAGACCAATACGTTTGATAATTTCTTCTTTGACTTCCGTTTTTTTTCCACCAATAGGTAATAGCTCCGGCAACTGATGCAAGCTCATGGTCGTCGGTTGCAAGCTGCCGCTGGCTTTGTTACGTGAGCGTCTGACGCTCCAGCGTGAGCGGTACTCAATACCATCGTTACCTACAAAATCGACTTCGGCATAGCCTTCACCTGTCCCGCGTCGCAGCAGGTTGCCGGTATCTTGTTGAGAGATGAGTTCTTTACCATCAGGTAGTGTTTTGTTACCACCTGCTTTGACAAGTCTAGGTGTGTTTTCATAGAGCGCCATGCAGAGCGCATCGAGCAGCGTACTTTTACCGGCACCCGTCGCACCGCTGATGGCAAACAGGCCTGCTGAGCGTAATGGCTCCTGTTCAAAATTAACTTCAAATTCGCCCGCGAGTGACGCGAGATTTTTGCCACGGAGTGCCAGAATTTTCATGACTGCACCTCCGGTGTACCTAGTAACAGTTCGGCGAACGCGGTGGTCAATTCTGCCGGAACTTCTGCTTTCTCTTCGGTGCTATATTTGCTTTGATAAAGCCGTTCAAAAATATGCTGCGGCTGGAGTTTTTCGAGCTCCTCCAACACCGTGCTGTTATTGGTGCTTGTGGACTGACGTACAAAGTGTGTATCGATTTTTGCGAGCCTGACCCGTTTGCCTTCAATCGCTTGTTCTATCGTTGCTCGTAAGTTAGGTTCTGGCGCGTCAAGTAATACCCTCACTTCTAAAAACGGCATGTAATCTGGCGCAGTGTCTTGTGGAATATCGAGCGCGGTGAGCGCCACCAACACTTTTGCTAAGGCTTGCGGTTGCCGTGGTACACGTAATAATTCCACCGCACGTGGAACCAGTAGCGGTGTGACAGTCGTCACTTGATCGCCCGCAAGATCGACTTGTAATACCTGATGCTGATAATCGACTTCGGCAAAAGACAAAGGAATCGGGCTGCCGCAATAACGTAAATGCTCTTGCTTGCCGACTTTTTGCGCCAGATGTAAATGTCCCAAGGCAGCATAAGCGACTGCACTGTCGAATATATTCGCAGATAGTGCTTCAGTGCCACCAATTACGATAGGGCGCTCTGATGATTCCGACACTTCACCACCGATCATGTGGCAATGCCCTAGCGCAATGATCGCCTGATCTGGCTGCCGAAGGCTGAGCGCATGGTCTAGTGTCTGGCGGTACAATAAGGCAATACCTTCCATGTAAGGATCATGCGCATCTTCAATCCGTGGCACATCGCCGGGACGCAGAAACGGAATGGCCAGACAATACGCTGCAATAGCGCCGGTAGCTTCGCGAAGCGGAATCACAAGACGATTTAGATCAATGCCGCCATCTGGTAGACGAGGTACAAAACCAATCACCGTCGCATCCAGACTTTCCATTAATGGTGCTGGCGCTTCGAGGCGGCCTGGTGAATCGTGATTGCCAGCAATAATCACGATTTGCAAGTGTGGGCATGCTGTCTTTGCTTGTTGCAAAAAGCGGTAGAACTGTTTTTGTGCGGCGGCAGAGGGATTGGCTGTATCAAAAATATCACCAGAGATCAGCAAGACGTCAGCTTGTTGCGTGACCAAGGTGGCAGCCAGCCAATCAAGAAATGCCTGATGCTCTGCGCTGCGTTCAAATTGGTGGAGCGTCTGGCCTAAATGCCAGTCGGAGGTGTGGATGAGGCGCAAGGAAAATCCTTCTTACTGAAGCGGGATGGCGGAACAAGTGGGGTTGTGGGGAATATAACGTAGATGCGGGGGAAATGTAAGCAGTGGGCTGTATTGTTGTTCGTTGTTTCTTAATTTATTGGATTGCACTTTGTGTCGGCACAACTTGCTTTGTCTCAAGCGGACAAGGTCAAAGGCAAACTAAAAACTATCGGACGTAGTAGCATGGATCTGCTCTGAAAAACAGGGATAACAAACGACCATCGACGTTAGTCGTGAACATACTCATTGGTACTCATTGGTACTCATTTTGCTCAAGGTTACATGATTTTTTTTGTTTTTTCCCTGTCATGTAATTCTGTTAGGATGTGTTCTGCACCGTAAGTCTCTTAAAGTAAAGCTGATTCTGAACATGAAAAATACGCCGCCGCAACCTGTGATGAATTTTTATCTGCTTGGAGAGAATGCTGCTGTGATGCAATCACGTCTGCCCGTCGATCAGCAATGTCAGCGCCGTATCTGGGCGGTGGCGCAGGTGTTGAATGATGAAGCGCAGTGTATCGACGTGGTACCGGGAATGAATAATCTGACCGCGATCTTTGATCCTGAGCTGCAACGCGGTGACGAGGTAATCGAGCGACTTAAGACGCTCTGGGAGCTTGTTGAAGCAGAACAATTCATACCACGTGAAGTTCGCATTCCTGTTCATTACGGTGGCGAATCGGGGCCGGATCTAGCGCATGTCGCTGCGCATGCGGGGATGAGCGAAGAGGCAGTGATTGCCGCCCATAGTCAGGCAGAATATATCGTCTATTTTCTGGGTTTTCAGCCGGGATTTGCTTATCTGGGCGGATTGCCTGCGGCTCTGGCAACGCCGCGCCGTGCCGAGCCGCGGATTGCGGTACCTGCAGGATCTGTTGGTATCGGTGGTCAGCAGACGGGTATTTATCCATTCCAAAGCCCAGGTGGCTGGCAGATTATTGGGCGCACCGATCTGTGTTTGTTTGACGTAAGCCGAGAGACGCCGAGTTTATTGCAGAGTGGTGATGTCGTTCGTTTTGTTCCTGTTGATGTAGAACAGGGCGAGGGAGTTCGTCATGCTTGAGATTATCCGCGCAGGTATCCAAACGACCGTTCAGGATCAGGGTCGCTCTGGTTTCAGGAACATGGGTGTCGCACAGTCGGGAGCCTTGGATGCGCCCGCGATGTGGTTGGCGAATCGTTTGGTGAATAACGCTGGTACGGCCGCTGGCTTGGAAGTCGTGGCTGGGCCGGTTGAAATCCGTTTTTTACGTGCTGGATGGTTTGCACTGTGTGGTGCAGATTTTGAGGCGACCTTGGACGAGCAACCGCTATTTTGTGGCTGGCGGTATCCTGTTAAAGAAGGGCAAAAATTACGTCTACGTGGTCCTAAATCAGGGATGCGGACGTATCTGGCTGTTGATGGTGGCATCAATGTGCCAGTGGTGATGGATTCACGTTCAACGGATGTGGGTGCTGGATTCGGTGGACATAAAGGCAGGGCTTTGCGCAATGGCGATCGTTTGCCTTTAGGTGAAACTTTTCTCTTAAATAATAAATTAGGGACCCCACAGCGGCGATGGACGCCTGAAGTGCGCGTCTTACGTGGACCCGAATTTGAACAGTTTGATGAAGTCAGCCAACAGCATTTCTTTAAACAAGCGTGGACTGTCAGTCCGCAAAGCAATCGCATGGGCTATCGTTTGCAAGGGACGGCCTTGCAGCGAAATGATCCATCTGAATTACTGTCACATGGTGTATTGCCCGGTGTCGTACAAGTGCCACCGAATGGCCAACCGATTGTGTTGTTGGCGGATTCACAAACGACAGGTGGTTACCCAAGAATCGCGGTGGTGATTGCAGCAGATTTATGGAAGTTAGCGCAGGCACCTGCAGGAAGACAGTTTTGCTTTGTTGAGACCGACCTCGACGGTGCGAAAGCGGCACGGCAACAGTGGCAAAATGAGTTATATCGGTTTGAATGGAGTTTATATGGCAAATAACGCTACTGAAAATACAAACATATCGATTGATTTAAACGCCGACCTAGGTGAAGGTGGTGCAGACGATGCAGCGATTCTGGCTTGTGTGAGTTCTGCCAATATAGCCTGTGGTGGTCATGTGGGTGACGAGCAGAGTATGCGCGACGCCGTGCGAGCTGCGTTACGTTGTGGTGTCGCCATCGGTGCTCATCCTAGTTTTGTGGATCGTGAGAATTTTGGTCGTACTGAAATGCAGATACCCATGGAGCAAGTCTTCGATGAGGTGTTAGAACAGATTGAGGCGTTGCAACACATCTGCGCTACTGAAGGTGCACAGCTTGTGCACGTGAAGCCGCATGGTGCTTTGTATAATCAGGCGGCACGCGACGTAACATTGGCAGAAACCATCGTTAAGGCGATTGCTGCCGCTGGCTCACAGTTGCGGGTTGTTGGTCTGGCAGGGAGTGAACTGATTCATGCGGCGCGACGTGCAGGCATGGCTGTCTCGGAAGAAGCATTTGCCGACCGTCGCTATAACAGTGACGGGACGCTAGTGTCACGCAAACTACCTGGGGCAACGATTGATGAAGTCTCAGTGGCATTACAACAAGCCTTGCACATGGTCGAGCAGCAAGCTGTGACCAGTGTTGATGGGACGGCATTGTCGATGCAGATTGATACCTTGTGTTTGCATGGCGATGGTGCCCACGCATTGCAACTGGCACGTGCATTACGCGCACACTTAAGTCAACGTGAGATTAAGGTGACGTCGGCACCTAAATAAAAAAAGGGACGCAGTGGGCGTCCCTCGTTGTTTTAGGGTGGACTCCGTTTATTTGCTTTTGCGACACCTTGCCAGTATCCGGATATCGTCACCTACCGTCGTCATTTCGTGGATCGCTAACTGCTGTGCCTGATCCACATGCGTGAACGTTGGCAGGCTGAATAGACCAGCACCGCTACCGAGTAATTTCGGAGCGAGATAAATTAATAACTCATCGACACAGTTGGCCGTCATGAGTGCACCATTTAAGATCGCACCCGCTTCGACATGGACTTCATTGAATTGACGGCGTCCCAGCTCTTGCATTAAGGCTGGCAGATCAACCCGTCCCTGACTATCCGGCAAACAAATCACCTCTGCCCGGCGGGAGATGAGTGCGGCTTGTTTTTCAGCGTTCTTTTGCGCACAAACAATCAGGACTTCAGCATCATTAAATAACTGTGCATCCGGATCGATTCGTAACTGCGGATCCAGTACAACCTTTTTTGGTTGCCGTGGTGTATGAACGCCGCGGACAGTCAACGCCGGATTGTCAGCGATGACAGTGCCGATGCCGGTGAGGATAGCATCCGCTCTGGCGCGCCATTGGTGCCCATCTTGTCTTGCCTCGGCACCAGTAATCCATTGACTCTGACCGTTTGACAATGCCGTCTTACCATCCAGACTGGCAGCGACTTTCAGACGTACCCATGGCTTACCTGTTTCCATACGCTTGAAAAAACCCACATTCATTTCTCTGGCGGTATCTGCGATATCTTGCCAGCCCAGTTCCGATGCAGATGCAACGCTGATGCCCCCCTGCTGCAAAATAGCAAAACCGCGCCCAGCGACTTGCGGATTAGCATCTTCGATCGCTGCCACCACTCGCGCAACACCAGCTTGCACCAAGGCGTTGGCACAAGGCGGTGTACGTCCAAAATGGCTGCACGGCTCTAAGGTGACGTAGGCGGTCGCTCCTTTGACATCATGGCCCTGAGCAGCGGCGTCACGCAAGGCTTGTACTTCGGCGTGCGCCTGTCCAACCGGCTGGGTCCAGCCACGACCAATCACGTTCCCGTCTTTGACGATGACGCAACCCACTTTGGGGTTGGGTGACGTTTCGATCGTGGCACGCATTGCCATTTCCAGCGCCAGTTCCATGAAACGGCGCTCATCGGTCCGCAAAATGGCTGGCTGCGTCATCAGGTATTTTGAATCGTGATGGTTGGAAATTTGCTCGTCATGTCTTTTGCTTTTTCAGCGACTTTAATCGCGACTTTGCGGGCAATGTCTTTGTAGATTTGGGCAATCGCACCATCAGGATCGGCAATGACAGTTGGCTTACCAGCATCAGCCTGTTCACGGATCGCCATCGTTAACGGTAAGCGTCCAAGAAATTCGATACCAAAGTCAGCGCACATTTTCTCTCCACCACCCTCACCAAAAATGGCTTCGGCATGACCACACTGAGAGCAAATATGGGTGCTCATGTTTTCGATAATGCCGAGAATCGGGATATCGACTTTCTCAAACATTTTTAAGCCTTTACGCGCATCCAGCAAGGCAATGTCTTGTGGTGTTGTCACGATGACGGCGCCAGTCACAGGTACTTTTTGTGACAAGGTTAACTGCACGTCGCCGGTACCTGGTGGCATGTCGACAATCAGATAATCGAGATCACGCCAGTTGGTTTGTGTGAGCAATTGTTGCAAGGCTTGCGTGACAATTGGGCCGCGCCAGATCATTGGTTCGTCTGGATTAATCATGAAACCGATAGACGATACCTGAAGGCCGTGGTTTTCCATTGGTTCCATGGTTTTGCCATCCGTTGTTTCAGGACGGCCAGAAATACCCATCAACAACGGTTGTGACGGACCATAAATGTCGGCATCGAGAATACCAACTGCCGCACCTTCGGCTGCCAAAGCGAGTGCCAGGTTGGCAGCGGTCGTTGACTTGCCGACACCCCCTTTGCCAGAGGCAACGGCAATAATATTTTTGACATTAGGGAGTAGTTTTACGCCGCGCTGTACTGTATGCGCCACGATTTTTGAAGTGACATTGACATTCACTTTGGTGACGCCTGGTAATTGTTGTAACGCTGTCACGACCAATTGACGTACTGGTTCGAGCTGGCTTTTGGCTGGATAGCCCAATTCCACGTCTAAACTGATTTCCGTTCCAGAGATCTGGATGTTTTTAGCAGATTTACTGGTCACCAGATCTTTATTAGTATTCGGATCGATGACTTGTAATAAGGTATTTTTTACAACTTCAGCAGTAAGCGTCATATGTTTCTCCATTCAATTTCCGCAAGTCTAGCGCAAAACGAGAAAAACAACGTAATAGCCCTCGCGATCATATTGTCATCCTCGTATAACATACGCTGTCTTTTTGCTATGTTCAATTTGCGCCGTAGATTGTATTGTTGGTCGCTCTGAAGATGAAAAAAGCGTTTGTCAGTAACGGTAGCTGTTACTAGAAAAACATCGGCTAGATCGTTCAGTGGACTGTCGTTCTAGGACAACCGGTAGTGCTGTCAATCAAGCTACTATCAGAAATAATGCTGTACCTATAAAAAAATCAATTAAAAATAATCACTTCGATGGAGACAAAAAATGGATGTACAGCTATACCTACCCTTGATTGGTATTCCCATCATCGTATTAGGCTTCGCTCTGCGCTTTAATCCCTTGATGGTCGTTACGCTTGCTGGTCTTGTTACGGGGCTGGCGGTGGGGATGGATTTTGGTGCGTTGCTTGAGACGTTTGGCGAGAAATTTTTAAATAGCCGTCAGTTGTCGAGTTCGATTCTTATTTTGCCTATCATCGGTTTGTTAGAGCATTATGGCTTACGCGAGCGAGCGCAAGAATGGGTGCGTGGGATTCGTAGTGCGACGTCAGGCAGAATTCTGATGTTGTATTTTGTGGTTCGTGAGTTATCAGCCATGCTCGGATTGCTGAGTCTTGCCGGACAAGCGCAAACCGTAAGGCCCTTGCTCGTGCCGATGGCAGAAGGAGTGGCCCAACAAACCTACGGTGACTTACCACCTGAATTAAGGGACAAAATCGCAGCGCATGCTGCCGCCTGTGACAATATCGCGCTATTTTTTGGTGAGGACGTGTTCATTGCATTTGGTGCTGTGTTATTAATGACCACCTTCTTGAAAGAAAATGGTGTCGGCCAGATTGAGCCCTTAACGGTCGGCTTGTGGGGATTGCCGACGGCAATTGCCGCGCTATTGATTCATCTTGTACGACTGTCGCGTCTCGACGCCCGAATCGCTGCTGAAGCCAATGCATGGCGTAATGCGCAACAAGCGATGAAGAAAGCGAGCGCGTGATGAATAGCATTTTTAATATCCATCTCGTTTTTTACGTCATTGGATTTATTTTATTGCTCGTCGCTGGTTTGACTTGGCGCGATGTATCCAATCCCAAACGCTGGGCGACGGGCTTTTTCTGGCTTTTGTTCAGTAGTAGTTTCTTGTTGGGTGACCTGATGGTCGCACAACTCGGAAAACCGCTCGCCTATCGTATCAACGGTGTGATTGTTTTATTGCTGGCACTGATTGCCGGATTTAATTTTCTGGGCGTAGGCAAGCATCGTTTTGTTGCTACACCGGCTTTTAAGGAAAAGCTCAACAAAATCGGCATGAAGATTTTTTTACCTGCCTTGTCCATTCCGCTGCTGACCGTGATTCTGACCTTATTCGGTAAAACGATACAGATCGGTGACTGGTATTTATTTGATCAAAGTAATCTGACGCTGGCTGCACTGATTTTGGCCTGTCTTTGTGCGTTAGCTTTTTCTTGCTTTGTCACCGGGGGGACACCGTTGCAAGCGGTGCGTGAATCACGTCGTTTGATCGATGCCCTCGGTTGGGCGCTGGTGTTGCCGCAATTACTGGCTATGCTGGGTGGTGTATTTGTCGCTGCACATACGGGACAGGCGATTCAGCATGGGGTCAGTATGCTGGTGAACCCGGAAAGTCGTTTAGGGCTGGTCATCGCCTACTGTGTTGGTATGGCAGTCATGACCATGATTATGGGCAATGGCTTTGCCGCTTTTCCGATAATGACCGCGGGTATCGCGTTACCCTTTTTAATTATCGGTCAACATGCTAATCCGGCTGCGGTGGTGGCGATTGGGATGTTCTCTGGCTATTGCGGCACCTTAATGACACCGATGGCGGCGAACTACAATATCGTGCCTGCTGCGTTACTGGAACTGAAAGATAAATATCTGGTGATTAAAACGCAGATACCAACGGCATTGCTCGTGCTGGCTTGCAACGTTTTATTAATGTATTTTCTGGCCTTTCCTCACTGAATTTGAGAATGATTGATGCGTAAAATCTTATTAACCGGCTTCGCACCGTTTGGCGCAGAGACGACGAACCCTTCCTGGGATGCCGTTGTGATGCTCGATGACAGTATGCTGGAGGGCACTCACATTATCAGTGTGCAATTGCCCTGTGAATTTGATGTAAGTCTAGCGGTGTTAGAAAAAGCGATTGAGCAGCACCGGCCAGAAATCGTTCTTTGTTTGGGGCAGGCTGGTGGTCGTGCTGATATGACGGTGGAGCGTGTCGCGATTAACATCAATGATGCTCGGATCCCCGATAATGGCGGACGGCAACCGATCGATACGCCGGTCGCAGAACAGGGCCCGGTCGGATATTTTAGTACCTTGCCCATCAAGGCACTTGTGCAGGCTTTACGGGACAAGGGCATTCCCGCCTCGGTGTCGCATACAGCAGGAACGTATGTGTGCAACCACGTCTTTTACGGCCTGATGCATATGCTTTCCCGCTATCCACAGGTGAGAGCTGCAGGCTTTGTGCACGTTCCTTATTCCCCTGATCAGGCGGCAGCCTATCCCGGTACGGCGAGCATGGCGATCTCTACCATGACTGAAGCCATTCGCGTCATGATCACGATCACCTTACGTACGACACAGGATTTACGTATCTCAGGCGGTATCACCCACTAAATTGCATGATGCATTGGAGAAATTGATCTGGTTGTTTGAATATCAGTGACTTGTCTATTTGACAGGAATACAATGACCCATGTGGCGATGCTGCTGTTTTTCTAACATCAGTTTATTGACCTTCGCAGGGCTAATGGCATTGGTTTGCCGATGAGAGAAATACCATGTTCCTTCTTCTATTTTTGATTTTGATTTTTGTCCTCGCTGGTTTTCGGGTTGCTAATCAATATCAGCGTGGTGTTGTGTTCCGACTTGGTAAATTACAAGGTATACGCGGTCCAGGGTTGTACTGGCTGATCCCCGCATTTGAATGGCAGAAAATGGTCGATCTGCGTACCATTACGACCTCGGTTGATCAGCAAGAAACGATCACCAAAGATAATGTGCCGGTCAAAGTGACAGTTGTGATTTGGTATTCCGTCACTGATCCTATCAAGTCAGTCATCGAAGTACAAGATGTGGGCGGTGCCGTGGTACAGGTTGCCTTAACATCCATGCGAAACGTAATCGGTCGCCATACGCTCGATGATGTTTTGAAAGAGCAAGAGCGTCTGGGCACCGACATGCGTCGCGTCATCGATACCGCAACCGAACCTTGGGGTGTCAAAGTGACCCGAGTCGAGATGCGAAATGTTGAAATTCCTGAGTCCATGCAACGGGCGATGGCGCAGGAGGCCGAGGCATTGCGTGAAAAACGTGCCCGTATTATTAAAGCCGAGGCCGAACTGGAAGCTGCTCTCAAGTTGCGTGAAGCTGCCGGGCTAATTATGGAAAATCCTGCCGGTCTCGAATTGCGGCGTATGCAAATGATTACCGAGGTCGGTGCGGAACAGAATACAACCACGATTATTATGATGCCCAGCGAATTTGTTTCGATGGCGAAAGGTATTGCGGACTGGACTGCAAGTGCTGAGGCAAAAGCAGTTAAACAAAAAATCACTGAAAACTGATTAACGGACAGTGCGAGTGGGGATCGCGATGAAATGACGTAGCAATCGAGATTGATTCGTAACGATCTGCCCGTTTTTCAAAAAATGGAATTCTTTGTAAGAACTACGTGGCGTTTCCGACGAAATCACACATTGTCGTTGATTGTGTGATGTTGTCCTCTGATATGGTTGCCTAATATTGCTGTCAGATATTATTTTTTGACGTTGTTATCTTAGGTTGATGAAGTCATGCAATTCCCTTTATGGAATGGCAATGATCCTCATACTGCTCAGGAGCACAACATGGTACAGGCGATAGATCCTTCATCTTCAGCAAGCGGAGCACCTGCGATCTCATTAGCATCGATATCGACGACGAGCGCTCCCGCTGCCACTGCTGGTGCGCTGCAAGCGCAACTTGAGCAGTATCAGCGGCAGCTTTCCGATTGCGTTAATTGCAGTTCGGCTTCCACGCCTGAAGGTAAGCAGGAAATTGTTGAAATATCAAGAAAAATAAGTGGTCTCAAGCATGTCATCGAGGCTAGTCATAGTAAAGCAGCCTCTGCATCACCATTACCCCAGGTTGAGCAAACCACATTGGCAGAAAAGGCTCCCTCGACGCTGCCTCATCCTGGGTTCCATGCGACTGGCGTCAATAGTGTCCATCAAGGATTCCAGTCAGTTCACAATCAATACAGCTCTGATGCCGCCAAGCCGGTCGTTGCGGCCAATCTGACGCTTGGCGTGAATGTGGATGTCTATTCGTAGAATTTGATATGCTGAATTTCTGAGTGGCAATAATTTTGCAACGTCTGAAGCCATACTACTGGTTTTTTTGTGTCTTCTGATAGCGCCATGAAGGGACGTGTTTTGGGTGCATGCTCAACTGTGGATATCTTGTGTATATCCTGTGCATATGCCTATCGAAACTGTGGATAAATAGGTGGGTAAGCTTGTGTGTAAGCTGTCAAAATCAGCTGCTAACCTAATAACGCTGCCACTCTTGCGATCCTATCGTCGGGGTTACATCAAACCTGACACTTTCCCCTTGTCATTATTTCGTCCATAGAAGCCTTTTTCTCAGGATGCAAAAAAGAGTGCACGCAGCAACCAACTGAGACAACATTCATATTCCCTCCCGTTAAGTAACGAAATATAATCATTTTTATGACAGTTTTTAACAAACATATTGAAAATGAAATAAAAAGCCTTACTATACGTCATCATATGGTCATAATTTTGTTTTGATGAAATGAGCAAGAGTTCATTGAAGTGAGATGCTGGCGGTTAATTTGCAGCGAGTTGTTAGCTACCGATATCTATTCGTTGATCAGTTGTCGTTGGACGATTCTTGCAAATCCGGTTGGTTGAAAAATGACGAAAACCGGTTCACAACACGGAGGGAACATCTGCAATGAAGAGAAGTTGGGAAGATCGTTTTGGGGCATCTGATTCATCAATACGCGCTGCACAAAAAGCCGCGAAAAAACAAAAAAAATACCGTTTTCATTGCTATGTACCGACACGCAAAGAAGTCGCGACTCTCAGCGCAGAACTGCTGAGCCCACTCCTGATTGGCTGGATGTGTAACAGTGCCATGGAAGTGATGCCGTCTACAACACAAATCCTGGATGTGATCGACATTTTAGGTCAACGGCAGGACGCGACGCAGTTCTCGCGGCTGGTGAGTATGTGTCACAATTATGTTCGTGGCGACTAGGTGTCAAAATCACACGGTCGCTGATCATGACACTTAATTCTGGCCTTATTTAAATATAAAATAGCCAATGCTTTGGCGTACAAAGTTACGCTGAGCCATCATCTGATAACACCTCATCTATTTTAGAGAATTCACTCCGTTCATAATTTGGCTAAATTCTATTGCGCGCGCTGAATTTCTCCTTCAAACTCCTGCAATTATTGGGAAAACATCGTTAAATACAAGCATTATTACCATCAGTAACCGAGACTGTTGTGATCTGTTTGTATAAAGCTGGGGGCTGTAACGATCTCGACCAAGCCTGTGGATTACCCGCATGAACACATGGCGGGTTTTTTATTGACTTTATTGCATTCATTGTACTCACACATTCATGAACACTCTTATCTGGTTCGTTATTCTGTATTGGGTTATCTCGGTCGGTATTGGCTTGTATGCCGCACGCTACGTGAATAACTCTAAGGACTATGCCGTTGCCGGTCGTTCTCTGCCAATGTACGTCGTTACTGCGACGGTGTTTGCAACGTGGTTTGGTTCTGAAGCGGTGCTGGGGATTTCGTCGACGTTTGTTAAAGAGGGCTTTAAAGGCGTGGTCGCGGATCCGTTTGGTTCTTCGCTGTGTCTGGTACTGGTGGGGCTGTTTTTTGCCAAGCCCCTGTACCGCATGAATTTGCTGACGATTGGCGACTACTACAGAAACAAGTTTGGACGAATTGTTGAGGTCCTGGTGACGCTATGTATTGTGGTCTCCTATCTTGGATGGGTTGCCGCTCAGATTAAAGCACTGGGCCTGGTGTTTAATGTGGTCTCAGGTGGCTACATCGAAATGAATACCGGCATGATCATTGGCGCAGCCAGCGTGCTGATTTATACCCTCATGGGGGGGATGTGGTCTGTCGCGATCACCGACTTTTTGCAAATGATCATCATTGTTGTCGGCATGATTTACATCGGCTGGGAAGTGTCCGGCATGGTTGGTGGTGCTGGCGCAGTGATCTCACATGCGGCAAACGCGGGAAAATTTGAATTCTGGCCCAAACCCGAAGGGCGTGAGATGCTGTGGTTCTTCGCCGCGTGGATTACGATGATGCTAGGCTCGATCCCACAGCAAGACGTGTTTCAGCGCGTTGCTTCGTCTAAAAATGAAAAAATTGCCGGAAGTGCATCGATTTTGGGTGGTGTGTTGTATTTCTGTTTTGCCTTTATCCCGATGTTCCTTGCCTATTCAGCGACCCTGATTGATCCAGCAATGGTGGATAGTTTGATTGATAAAGACTCGCAACTAATTTTACCAACGCTGATTATGACCAAGGTGCCGATGTTGGCGCAGGTAATGTTTTTTGGCGCGTTGTTGTCTGCGATTAAGAGTTGCGCCAGTGCAACTTTGTTGGCACCGTCGGTGACTTTTTCTGAAAATATCTTAAAACCGTTCTTTCCGCAGCAGTCTGATAAACAATTTTTACGCATGATGCGTGCTGTAGTGCTTGTTTTTACTGCAATAGTGACCATGTTCGCTATGAATACTGAATCGAGTATTTATAAAATGGTAGAAAACGCGTACAAAATTACCTTGGTCGCAGCTTTCGTGCCGCTCGCCTTTGGATTGTATTGGAAGCGTTCTACGGCCCAGGGTGGTCTGGTTTCGATTATTGTCGGGGTCGCCTCTTGGATTTTGTTAGAAGTCGTTGCACCAGAAGGTTACTGGCCGCCACAATTAGTCGGTTTGCTGATGAGTGCGGTAGGGATGGTTGTGGGCTCATTGTTGCCACAATATTCACGAAAAACTCATGTCGCCTGATAAAGCTTTTGATGCAATGCGCAAATCCTGATTGAAAACCTTTATAATTCAGGGTTTTATCAGTTTTTTTAGGGCGAGAGTATGCCGATTTACGCTTACCGTTGTGACGATTGTGGTTTTGCTAAAGATGTACTGCAAAAAATTTCCGACGAGCCTTTGACTCAATGCCCGTCGTGTGGCAAGGCGGCATTTAAGAAGCAGATTACTGCTGCAGGCTTTCAGTTGAAAGGCTCTGGTTGGTATGTGACTGACTTCCGTGGCGGATCCGGCTCGGCAGCAACGACCGGTACCCCCGCACCTGCCGTTAGTGCGGCAGATAGCACGAGCGCACCGGCTGCGGCGTCGACGACACCGGTGTCATCCACTCCAGTGTCATCTACACCTGCCGCAAGTGCAGATTAAAACAGGTCTCCAATCAATGCGATTCACTTACCAAAGAACTCATCATCATGCGTAAATACTTTATCACTGGCTTGTTGATTCTGGTCCCTTTGGCAATTACGCTGTGGGTGCTGCATGCGGTGATCAGCACGATGGATCAGTCCTTGCTTTTGTTACCACCAGAATGGCGACCCGAGCAATTAGTGGGTTTTCAGTTCCTTGGTCTTGGGACCATACTGACTTTGTTGATTATTTTTGTGACTGGTTTGCTGGCGCAAAACTTTATCGGCAATTATGTTGTAAAAATCTGGGAAGCACTGTTGAATCGTATTCCTATTGTGAATTCGATCTACTCCAGTGTAAAGCAAGTTTCTGACACCTTGTTTTCGTCGTCAGGCAATGCGTTCCGAAAAGCGGTCCTGATTGAGTATCCACGTCATGGCTCCTGGACTATCGGGTTTCTGACGGGTGTTCCTGGCGGCGACGTCGTGAACCATCTGAAGGGCGAGTATGTTAGCGTGTATGTGCCAACGACACCGAACCCGACGTCTGGCTTCTTTTTGATGGTGCCAAAAAATGAAGCGATCGAGCTCGATATGAGTGTCGATGCCGCACTGAAATATATTGTTTCCATGGGCGTGGTGGCTCCCGAGCATCTCCCACCAAAATAATTGACAGGTTGATTTATCCAATTGATCCTCTCAAACCATTTTTAATTTTGAATACAGACAGGTAAGAAATATGTCCATGCGTACCCATTACTGCGGCCTCACTACTGAGGAATTACTCGGCCAAACCGTCAGCCTGTGCGGCTGGGTGCATCGCCGTCGTGACCACGGCGGTGTGATTTTTATTGATCTGCGTGATCGTGAAGGTCTGGTACAGGTTGTTTGTGACCCGGATCGTGCAGACGTGTTTGCTGCTGCTGAGTCCGTCCGTAATGAATTCTGCTTGCGTATCACTGGTCTGGTGCGTGCGCGTCCAGAAGGTACTGGCAATGCTAACCTGAAGTCCGGCAAAATCGAAGTGCTCGCGCACAATGTTGAAATTCTCAACGCTTCTGTCACGCCACCGTTCCAGTTAGATGACGACAATCTGTCAGAAACAACACGCCTGACACACCGCGTACTTGATCTGCGTCGCCCACAAATGCAGAACAACTTGCGTTTGCGTTACAAAGTAGCGATGGAGGTGCGTAAGTTCCTCGATGCGAATGGCTTTATCGATATCGAAACACCGATGTTGACTAAATCCACCCCAGAAGGCGCACGTGACTATCTGGTGCCTTCACGCGTCAATGCGGGTGAATTCTTTGCGTTGCCACAATCGCCACAGTTGTTCAAACAATTGTTGATGGTGGCTAACTTTGACCGTTACTACCAAATCACCAAATGCTTCCGCGATGAAGATTTGCGTGCTGACCGTCAGCCAGAATTTACTCAAATCGATTGCGAAACTTCGTTCATGTCTGAACAAGAAATCCGCGATATGTTTGAAGGCATGATTCGTCTGGTATTCAAAAATACACTCGATATCGACTTACCAAATCCGTTCCCAGTGATGGATTTCGCTGAGGCAATGGGCTTGTACGGCTCCGATAAACCAGATATGCGCGTGAAGTTGCAATTCACTGAGTTGACTGACGTGATGAAAGATGTTGACTTCAAAGTCTTCTCTGGCGCAGCGAATATGGTCAATGGTCGCGTGGTGGGTATGCGTGTACCAGGTGGCTCCAACATGCCACGTTCAGAAATTGATGCCTACACGCAATTTGTCGCGATCTACGGCGCTAAAGGTCTGGCTTACATCAAAGTCAATGAACTGGCCAAAGGCCGTGATGGCTTGCAATCACCTATCGTGAAAAACATCCACGATGCGGCATTGGCTCAAATCTTGGAAAAAACAGGCGCGCAAGATGGCGATCTGATTTTCTTTGGTGCAGATAAGGCAAAAGTGGTCAACGACGCGATCGGTGCGTTGCGCGTGAAGATCGGTCACAGCGAATTTGGTAAAGCGAATGGTTTGTTCGAAGACGCCTGGCGTCCATTGTGGGTGATTGACTTCCCAATGTTTGAACACGACGAAGAAAATGATCGTTGGTCTGCAACGCATCATCCGTTCACCGCACCAAAAGACGGTCATGAAGATCTGATGGAAACTGATCCAGGTAAGTGTATTGCTAAAGCTTACGACATGGTATTGAACGGCTGGGAACTCGGTGGCGGTTCAGTCCGTATTCACCGTGCTGATGTGCAGAGCAAAGTGTTCCGTGCATTGAAGATCAGTGATGATGACGCGCAATTGAAATTTGGTTTCTTGCTGGATGCATTGCAATATGGCGCGCCTCCACATGGCGGTCTGGCATTTGGTCTGGATCGTATCGTGACGATGATGACAGGTGCTGAGTCCATCCGTGACGTGATCGCGTTCCCGAAAACACAACGTGCTCAATGCTTGCTGACACAGGCACCGTCGGCTGTTGACGAAAAACAGTTACGTGAGTTACATATTCGCTTGCGTGCCACTGAGCCAGTAATCAAAGGCTAATTAGCATCGTCACGTCTCGATGAAAAAGCGAAGCTGCGGCTTCGCTTTTTTTTACTCAGACTCTAACAGCGATCATTTTTGCGATCATAGGTGCGCTCTCGCACAGACAACGTTCATGTTTGCCCAAAGCCTATCAGCTTGCCTACACGGTTCGTATCCGAAAGCTGCGATGCAGCAACGAAAATAACGTTAAATTGAGTGACATCAAAGGAAATAATGTTACTAAGTGCAACAAAGAAACCTATAATGAAATCACTAAAACGATAACGTTATTGAGGAGACACGATGAAACAATTGACACTGATCTACCAGGTTGCCGCAGCTCTTGCCTTGTCTACACTGAGCTGTTCCACAGTGTTAGCAGCTGATCATGGAACCGAAGCTGAAGCGCAAGAAATGGTTAAAAAGGCGGTGGCACTGGTGAAGTCCGCAGGTCCCGAAAAAGCCTATAAAGTGTTTACTGAACATCCAGACGGTGCGTTTAAAGAAAAAGATTTGTACGTGTTTGCCTATAGTTTTGACGGTACTTGCGTCGCTCAGGGAGCGACGGCAAAAATGGTCGGTAAGAACTTGATAACCATGAAAGATGTCGACGGCAATGCTTTTATCAAAGGAATGATTGATATGGTCAAGACCTCTTCCAAAGGATGGTATGGCCCTTATAAGTTTAGCAATCCTGCTAATCAGAGTTACGAGCTGAAAAAATCTTACTGCGAACGCGGTGCGGGAGACACAATGGTATGTGTTGGTACGTATTTCGAAAAATAATTTTCGGTATCGAAGCGCTGTTCTGAAACCTGCTGAAGGCACATCTCAGCAGGTTTTTTTATATGCGACAAAAAGCGTGAATTGATTACTTGATTAACGGGTAGGATTGTACCTAATCATGACACCTTGAGATCAAAAAAAGTGAAACAGATAAAGGCGCTAAAATAGCAATCTATACGAACTGTTCTGTGTGATCTGAAAATGCCTGCTTATAAAATTCCTGAATCTGTTCTTGTTGTTATTTATACTCCTCAATTTGATGTTTTATTACTGGAGCGCGCGGATAAACCAGGTTTCTGGCAATCAGTCACCGGATCGAAAGATAGTCCTGACGAAGACTTACGCGAGACAGCGATTCGCGAGGTTCAGGAAGAAACTGGCATTGATGCACGTCAGTTTTTGTTGAATGATTGGCAGACATCAAACATCTATGAAATTTATCCAGTGTGGCGCCATCGTTATGCGCCCGGTGTGACACATAATACGGAGCATGTCTTTGGTTTATGTGTCAGTTCGACATTAACAGTCAAGCTAGCACCCCGTGAACACTTGCAATACCAATGGTTGCCATTGACTGAAGCTGCTGACAAGTGTTTCTCTGCCTCGAATGCCGAAGCGATATTGCAATTGCCCAACCGGTTCTGAGTCATTTTTAATGATTGGATCAATGTGTGAAACTCAGGATCGCGACATATAACATGCACAAAGGTGTCAGTGCGTTTGGGCACCAAGCTCGAATTCATGGCATGAAAGAAGCGATTGCCGGACTGAATGCCGATTTGGTGTTTCTGCAGGAAGTCCAAGGACGGCATGACGAAAACGCCAAGAGGCACTCATCATGGCCTGAGGCGGGCCATCACGAGTTTCTCGCCGGTGATACGCATCACGTCGCGTATGGCATGAATGCTGTTTATGAACATGGACACCATGGCAATGCGCTATTGAGTCGTTATCCCATTACCTCATTGATTAACCATGATGTCTCAGATCATGCTTATGAACAGCGCGGCATATTGCACGCTGTTGTGCAAGTGAATACGGTCGCAGTACATTGTTTTGTCATTCATTTGGGTTTATTTGCTGCAAGTCGACGCCGTCAGGTACAAGCCTTAATTCAAACGATTGTCAGGGATACGCCATCAGAGGCGCCCTTGATTATTGCCGGAGATTTTAACGACTGGAACCAGCGTCTGAGCACGACGCTCTATGAGCATCTGGGGGTTGTGGAAGCTTTTGATGTGATCAATAATGAGACAAAAAAATCGGCGATGCGTCGCACATTCAGTGATTATTTTGTTTCACTACGTCGTTCTCATGCACGAACTTTTCCAGCGCAGTTTCCGTGGTTGTGTCTTGATCGTGTTTATCTCCGTGGTTTTCAGGTTGAACAAGCCGTTGTATTAAAAGACGAGCCTTGGTATTCATTATCGGATCACGTACCCATTCTCGTTTGTCTGGATATTCCCGATTTGCCGGCTTAACGTATGCGAAAACTTTACTACATTGATGGTAACGATGTGCAATTGTTGCATTGTGGCGGTGAGTATTTTTCTACATTGATTCGAGCGATAGAGAGCGCAGAGCGCGAAATTTATCTCGAAACCTATTTATTTTCTCAAGACGATACGGCGATTTCAGTCCGAGAAGCGTTAATCGCAGCTGCTGCACGTAAAGTTGTCGTGCGTGTTGTCATCGATTGGCTAGGTAGTGGTCGGCGGCAAGCGCAAGAGGTGACGCGCGCATTGCAGGCACGTGGCGTGCAGTGCCGTTGCTTCAATCCTTGGTTCTGGCGGGGGCTGGCGCGTACACACAGAAAAATCGCTGTAATTGATCAGCAGGTTGCAATCGTCGGCGGTTTAAATATTATTGATGATTATATTTCTGACGACGGTTGGGAGCACACACTACCTTTCCCGCGTTGGGACTTTGCTGTTCATATTCAGGGACCTCTGGTAGCACACGTTCATTTGGAAGTGGAAGCGCAATGGCGAAAAACCGGACGTCTGGGATTATTGTCACGCATCGCATTGTTACGTGATTTACAAAAAGCGTCGCCGGTCGTCGGTACCGCATTAAGCCGCGCTGCTTTAATTGTTCGTGATAACTTGCGTAATCGATCCAGCATACAGAAAGCGTACTTACATGCCTTGGGCAATGCCCGTCACCAGGCGATTTTGGCCACACCTTATTTTGCGCCAGGCAGAAAATTCAGGAGTGCGCTAATTGCGGCCGCATCGCGGGGGGTCGATGTAGTTTTATTGATTGGCGTTGGACAATTTGTTTTGCAAGACGCTGTTGCGCACTCCTACTATCCCAAGCTGCTGCAGTATGGCGTCAGGCTAGTCGAATACCGTAAGACACAGTTACATGCGAAGGTTGCCGTGATCGACGATGATTGGGCGACAGTTGGATCAAGCAATTTTGACGGGTTAAGTTTATTCGTCAATCACGAAGCCAACGTCGTTATTCAGGATAAAGTGTTTGCCCGTAAATTAACCGCCGAACTTCAGCGTGGTATTGCTGATGGGGTAGAGGTAAGGCTAGAAGATTATGTGAATCAGGCTTGGTATAAGCGTACCTGGTACGGCATTGCTTATCTGGTATATCGAGCACTCATGCGGCTGGTGACTTTAGGTAGTTATGGCTGACAGTCCGGATGTTTTTCGTGGCGACTGAGGGGAGCGGCGATTTTGATGGTTTATTTATTCGTTATAAAAACGAATTAAATTACGCCCGTCGTCCTTCGCTTTATACATTGCCTGATCGGCCCATTTCATAATCTGCGATTCGCTGCTGTGTAAGGCATGAAACAGAACCGCACCAATGCTTGCGGAGCAGTGATGCTCAATATGTTCAGCTTTTCCATCGTAGTGAACAGGCAAAAAATACGGCGAGCCAATCGCATTTCGTATTTTTTCAGCGATCACTTGCGTTTGATTTTTGGAAGTTGCTTTTTCAGTGTAAAGTTCACTGATAATAATGACAAATTCATCTCCGCCAAAACGGGCGACAGTATCAATTTCTCTGACGCAGGATTTCAAACGATTCGCTACTTCGATTAATAGCAGATCCCCGACATCATGACCGAAATTATCATTTAATGGCTTGAAATTATCGAGGTCAATCATGAGTAGCGCCGCATGATTACCACTACGTTTTCCTGCCGCAATACTTTGCTCAATGCGATCATGTAATAAGCGGCGGTTTGGTAAATTAGTCAGAGGGTCATAGAAAGCGAGACGGTAAACATCGTTTTCCATTCGCTTGCGTTCGGTAATGTCTTTGATGGTTGCGATGTAATAGTTGGGTGTGCCGCTTTCGTCATTGATGCAAGATAGCGTCATGTTTGCCGGAAAGTAGCTACCATTTTTGCGTACCAAAGTGATTTCAATTTCACCTTCTGTCCCATGTTTAAGACGGTCAAGTAGCACAGCGATCGTCTCATTTTTTTCTTCACACCAATACGGAAGTCCTGCCTCCCGAGCTAGCAATTCTGTGCTGCTAAACCCAGTCATATTGCACAGTGCGGGATTCACTTCAAGGGCTTTGCCAGACTGATCCAAGACGGTAAAACCATCTTGCATTGAATTAATCAGCTTACGAGTAAAGGTCAGCGAGTCATGTAACTCTTCTTGCATGACTTTGAGCGCCGTCACGTTGTCATGAGAGACGATGATGCGGGTTGGATGCATTTCCTTTATTCGCGCCACACGAGCAATAAACCATCGATGCTCATCTTTGGAATGGTAAGGGTATTCAACTTCAAAATAATCACGGGTACCTGCCAGCACCTCGATTAATTGCACATAAAAAAGACCCGCTTGCGGATTTTTCGCCAGCGGTTCTTTTGTATTGGGACGACATAGATCGAGATAATTCATCTGCTTGATGACTCGTTCTGGATCACCACCATTCGCAATGAGGAAACTCATCCATGAGTTGTTCGCCAATACGACGATACCGTTTTCATCGAGTACGCAGATTTGTGCATTCAGACCAGCCAGAATCGAATGGAGAAATAGGTGCGAGCTTTCAAGTTCGCGCTCCATATTTTTTCTCATCGTAATATCGGTAACGTAGACCAATCGGCGTTGTTTGTTATCACTGCCCGTGACCATGGCAGACTCGCTGATAACATGTACGATCGTACCATCACGCCTGACTACCTGCCATTCGCCACCCAGGGTAGTTTCTGACCGCAAAAAACGTTGATGTAGCTCCAGAATCTCAGTCCGTACTTCTGGGCTAAAAATCATCGTGAAGGATTTGCCCTGCATATTCTCTTGCGTATACCCATAGATCTTGCAATACGCGTTATTCACTGCCTCATACGTACCGTCGAAATTGATCACAGCCATGCCAAGAGGGGACAGTTGCATGACTTCATCGAAGCACATCAGTGAGGTGCTGAGCGACCTAATCCGTGCGGCGTTGTCTTGCATGTTGACCCCAGGCATGAATGGCGGAGCTAAGTAGCGTGTTAGTTCTACCAGGAGAATCGCGTTTTTGATCTATTGATAATCAATATGGTAATGAATTTATAACTGACCATTCATTTATCTTGCTTAAGATATGTAATTTGTTATCAAAAGAGTCATTTTAAGACTAAATGCAAAGTAAATCTGAATCGTACCAAGCGTACTTGTATAAAAGGAGATAAAGCGTTGATTGTAAAGAAATATTTTGTTGTGAATTTTACACATTGTTACAGTTTTTTTGGTTGTTTAGATGAGTTATCCCTTCGAGATGATCGAAAAAATTATTTTAACTATGTTCTTTCATAATGTGAAATTCAATGTTGCGTTGCAAAATGAATAGTCTGTAACTAATCTGCGCTAACTGCATAATTGCCTTGTAATTGGCTCTTGACTGCAATACATTGCTTCAAAATAGAATGAACGTGCAGAAATTCTCTGCCTTGATTTTTCAGAGACAGGACCGAGTGATTAGCGGTCTGAAAATCGACTGAATAAGTTAGCGAGTAATGTGAGCAAAATGAGCAACATCATTAAGACCGCCCGTATTGATAAATGGCTGTGGGCCGCCAGATTTTTTAAAACCCGGAGCATGGCAACGCATGCAGTTGATTTGGGAAGAGTTTTGCAAAATGAACAACGTGTTAAACCTGCACACGATGTCAAACCCGGCGATATGCTAGAAATCCATCACGGCGAACAGATCTGGGAAGTGCAGGTCATGCGCATACTGGATGTCCGTGGCTCCGCCACTGTCGCCCAAACGATGTATGAAGAAACAACAGTGAGCACTGCGCGTCGTCAGAAAGCTGCTGAAGATAGAAAATATTTTCGCGAGCCAACTGCTCATATTCAGGGGCGACCAACTAAGCGAGATAGGCGACAGTTGGATGCTACACGCGACTAAACGCTTCTACTTTACTTTTTAGTTGCAGATTTACGGTGATCGCTGGACTTGTTTTGTCCGTCCATGCTGCTGTTGTAATCTGACCCTGTATCTGGCTAGGTATTGTGAATACGAAATGGGTAGCTGTAAAACAAAGATGTATGAGCCGGACTTAAAAAAACGAACACTGGTCTGCTCTGAAAAAAGAAAGAACCGATCGCAGTTGATGACAATTTTTTTTGCCATTAGGAAAGCAATTGACATGGTTTTCCCCAATGAGAAATTTTCAAAGCAAATAGATACTCTCCTCTAATGGGCGAATCTGGTTTGACTTTTAATGCGCCGTAGCTAATAGTACGAGCGTTCGATTAATTCACTGGTTTGCATGACGTTAATGTGAACGTGAAGCATTTCAATATAGATACTGTAATATGAATATGACATCGAAATTTATGCGTAAAGGGGAATTGACCCGCGCAGCCATCCTGGATGTAGCACTCGACACTGCCAGTCGTGACGGCATCGAAGGACTCACTATAGGATTGTTGGCGGACAAGATGAACATGAGCAAGTCCGGCGTGTTTGCCCATTTTGGTTCGCGTGAAGACTTGCAGATTGAAGTGTTGAAGTTGTATCACCATCACTTTGAGCAAGAGGTGTTTTATCCAAGTATGAAAGAAGAACGTGGCTTACCACGTCTGCAATCGATGTTTGCGCTGTGGATCAAGCGCGTCACGGTAGAAATCGCCTCTGGCTGTATTTATATCAGCGGTGCTGCCGAATATGACGACAGACCAGGTCCTATCCGCGATGAACTTGTCGGTATGGTAAAAGCCTGGCAAGGGGCATTGCAACGCGCAGCAAGTCAGGCAATACAGCTTGGCCATTTGCGCCAAGGTGTGGACCCAGACCAGATTGTCTATGAAATGTATGGCTTGATACTGGCACTACACCATGATGCGCGCTTCTTGCGCAAACCAGGTAGCGTGGACCGGGCGCAGGTCGGTTTTGAACGAATGATCGAATGTTACGCGCCGGTCGTTGCCAGGTAAGGTAATTCCGTCGTCAGTTATGAATTTTTTGAAACATCTGTTTCCACATCTAGTTTAACTTTGCCGTCAGGAGAAAATCATGGGTCAATATATCGCTCCATTGCGTGATATGCAGTTCGTGTTGCATGAATTATTAAATGTTGAATCGGAACTTAAGCAATTGCCTAAGCATGCTGACACCGATGCTGACATCATCAACCAAATTCTGGAAGAAGGCGGCAAATTCACTTCCGAAGTCTTATTCCCATTGAATCACTCTGGTGACCGCGAAGGCTGCCACCACGACAAAAGTAACCATACTGTTACGACCCCAAAAGGCTTTAAAGAAGCCTACAAACAATACGTTGAAGCTGGCTGGCCTGCATTGTCTTGCGATCCGGATTTTGGTGGACAAGGCTTGCCATTGGTCGTGAATAATTCATTCTATGAAATGATGAACTCTGCCAACCAGGCATGGACCATGTACCCAGGCTTGTCCCACGGTGCTTACGAATGTATCCATGAACATGGTACTGACGAACAAAAAGCGTTGTACTTGCCAAAACTGATCTCCGGTGAATGGACAGGCACAATGTGTCTGACTGAGCCACATTGTGGTACTGATCTTGGCTTGCTGCGTTCGAAAGCCGAACCACAAGAAGACGGTTCGTACAAAATCAACGGCGCGAAGATTTTCATCTCCGCGGGTGAGCATGATATGTCCCACAATATCGTCCATCTGGTGCTGGCTCGTTTGCCAGGCGCGCCAGAGGGCTCGAAAGGTATTTCTCTGTTCATCGTTCCTAAGTTCCTGCCAAATGCAGATGGAACGAACGGTGCACGTAACCCGATTTTCTGCGGTGCGATCGAAGAAAAAATGGGTATCCATGGCAATTCTACTTGCCAGATGAATCTGGACGGCGCAACCGGCTGGTTGATTGGTGGCCCACATAAAGGCTTGAACGCGATGTTCGTGTTCATGAACGCGGCACGTCTGGGCGTTGGTATGCAAGGTCTGGGTTTGACTGAAGTGGCTTACCAAAACGCGCTGGTCTATGCAAAAGACCGTATCCAGATGCGCAGCCTGTCTGGTCCTAAAGCGCCAGAAAAAGCAGCTGATCCGATTATCGTTCACGCTGACGTGCGTCGCATGTTGTTGACGGCGAAAGCGTACGCTGAAGGTGCTCGTGCTTTCTGTTCCTACGTTGCTCTGCAACTCGATAAAGAACTGAATCATCCTGACGAACAAGTACGTAAAGAGTGCGCCGATGAAGTCGCGTTGCTGACACCAGTCATCAAAGCCTTCATCACTGATAATGCATGGACAGCGACATCTGAATGTCTGCAAGTCTACGGCGGCCACGGCTTTATCGCTGAATGGGGCATGGAGCAATACGTACGTGACGCGCGTATCAACATGATCTACGAAGGTACTAACACGATCCAGTCCTTAGATCTGTTGGGTCGTAAGGTCCTGATGGACAACGGTGCAAAACTGCGTAAATTCGGTGCGAAAGTACAAGCTTTCGTTGAAGCGAACGGTACCAACGAAGCGATGTCTGAATTCGTGACACCATTGGCCGAACTGGGCGATAAAGTCACTAAGCTGACGATGGAAATTGGCATGAAAGCATTCCAGAATCCAGACGAAGTGGGTGCGGCTGCTGTTCCTTACCTGCGCGTTGTTGGTCATCTGGTTTATAGCTACTTCTTTGCTCAAATGGCAAAACTGGCACTTGAAAAAGAATCTTCTGGCGACACCTTCTACAAGGCAAAATTAGCAACAACACGTTTCTACTTTGCCCGTTTGTACCCAGAAACAGCGATGTTGATTCGTCAGGCACGTTCTGGCTCCGCCAATTTGCTGTCTCTCGAAGCTGATTTGTTCTGATGTAAGTAACCGGAGGGTGTGCTTGCACACCTTCACTCTCGGACTGGCAGGGCGGCGCGTGGCGCCCCCTGAAGTGAGAGACTAAAACAAGGAAAAGCCATGACCAATTTCATCGTTAAAAAAGTCGCCGTGCTCGGCGCCGGTGTGATGGGTGCGCAAATTGCAGCGCATTGCATTAACGCCAAAGTACCTGTTGTCTTGTTTGATCTGCCAGCAAAAGAAGGCCCAAAAAACGGTATCGTTTTGCGCGCAATTGAAAATCTGAAAAAACTCAATCCAGCACCGCTCGGTAACAAAGAAGACGCGGCGCTGATTGAAGTTGCCAATTACGAAGACAACCTCGACGTGCTCGCTGGTTGCGATCTGATCATTGAAGCCATTGCAGAACGCATGGACTGGAAACATGATCTGTACAAAAAAGTGGCTCCGCACATCGCTCCAAACGCGATTTTTGCGTCGAACACCTCCGGTTTATCTATCACTGCCTTGTCTGAAGGTTTTGATGCAGAATTAAAAGCACGCTTTTGTGGCGTCCACTTCTTCAACCCACCACGCTACATGCACTTGGTTGAGTTGATCCCAACTGTGGCAACACGTCCAGAAATCATCGATCAACTCGAAGGGTTCCTGACGACTTCGTTGGGTAAAGGCGTTGTCCGCGCCAAAGACACTCCAAACTTCATCGCGAACCGCGTTGGTATTTTTGGTATGCTGGCAACAATCTACGAAGCTGAAAAATTCGGCCTCACGGTGGACGTTGTTGATGATCTGACAGGTAAAAAACTGGGCCGTGCATCCTCTGGTACCTTCCGTACCGCAGACGTTGTTGGTCTCGATACCATGGGTCATGTGATCAAAACCATGCAAGACAATCTGGCGGACGATCCATTCTTCGCAGTCTACAAAACACCAGAAGTGTTGGCAAAACTGGTTGCTGCTGGTGCGCTCGGTTCTAAGACTGGTGCTGGCTTTTACAAAAAAGTAGGTAAAGATATTCAGCGTCTGGACTTCGCGACAGCACAATACGTCACTGGCGGCGCAAAAGCTGACGACGTCGTTGCACGTATGCTGAAAGAAAAAGACCCAATCAAGAAAATGAAAACCTTGCGTGAATCGACTCACGTACAAGCGCAATTCTTGTGGGCGATTTTCCGTGATGCGTTCCATTACATCGCAGTTCACGCTGCAACGATTGCTGATAACGCACGTGACATCGACTTCGCAATGCGTTGGGGCTTTGGCTGGAATGTTGGCCCGTTCGAAACATGGCAGGCATCTGGCTGGGCAGAAGTCGCTAACTGGGTCAAAGAAGATATCGACGCTGGTAAAGCATTGTGCAGCACACCGTTGCCAAGCTGGGTATTTGAAGGCCCAGTAGCGCAACATGCTGGCGTACATACATCAGCTGGTTCTTGGTCAGCAAGTCAATCGACATTTGTGCCACGCTCCACACTGGCAGTGTATGACCGTCAGGCATTCCGTGCGCCAGTACTGGGTACAGGCGAAGCAACTGGCGCCAATGCTGGTACAACGTTCTTTGAAGATGAGTCCGTCCGTATCTGGCATCAAGGTACTGAAACACAACGTGATGACGTGCTGATTCTGTCCCTGAAAACGAAGATGCACGTAATTGGCCCTGGCGTGATCGAAGGCATGGAAAAAGCGATTGCCGAAGCCGAGAAAAATTACAAAGGTCTGGTCATCTGGAGTGCAGATGCAGCGGATGGTGGCGCATTCTCTGCTGGCGCTGACTTACAAGCGATGTTGCCATTGTTTATGTCCGGTGGTGTAAAAGCAATTGAACCAGCCATCGCCCGTCTGCAAAACGCGCATCAGGGATTGAAATATGCAAATATCCCAGTAGTGGCAGCTGTTTCTGGTCTGGCCTTGGGCGGCGGTTGCGAATTGTTGATGCACGCAGCAAAACGCGTCGCATCGATCGAATCCTACATTGGTCTGGTCGAAGTGGGTGTTGGTCTGGTTCCTGGCGGTGGTGGCTTGAAGGAAGCAGCAGTTCGTGCGGCAGCCGATGCCAAAGGTACTGACTTGTTGCAATTCCTGAAAAACTACTTCACCAACGCAGCAACGGCAGCCGTATCCAAGTCTGCGCTTGAAGCGAAAAAAATGGGTTACTTGTCTGAGAACGATGTGATTGTATTTAATCCATACGAACTGTTACATGTAGCGAAAGTAGAAGCGCGCGCGATGTTTGACGCTGGTTATCGTGCACCAATGAAGAAACTCGTGCCTGTGACTGGTCGTCATGGTATCGCGACGATTTCTGCGCAGTTAATCAACATGCGTGACGGTGGCTTTATCTCTGCACATGACTATAAACTCGGCAAGATGATTGCAGAAGTTGTTTGCGGTGGCGACATCGACAACGGTAGTCTGGTCAGCGAACAATGGTTGCTCGACATGGAGCGTAAAGCGTTTATGGAATTGCTGAATCATCCAAAAACACAAGAGCGCATTATGGGCATGATGCAAACTGGCAAGCCAGTACGTAACTAATCGGAGTACATAACATGACTAAACAACTTCAAGACGCGTATATCGTCTCTGCTACTCGTACACCGATCGGTAAATCTGGTCGCGGTATGTTCCGCAACACACGCCCAGATGATTTGCTGGTACGTGTCATGCAATCAGCGCTGGCACAAGTGCCTAATCTCGATCCTAAGCTGGTTGAAGACGCGATCATTGGTTGTTCTTTCCCAGAAGGTGCACAAGGTCTGAATCTGGCACGCATGGGCATACTGCTCGCTGGTCTGCCAAATACTATCGGCGGCGTGACAATCAATCGTTATTGCGCATCCGGTATCACTGCTGTGGCGATGGCTGCTGATCGTATCCGTGTTGGTCAGGCTGACGTGATGATCGCCGGTGGCGTTGAGTCCATGTCCATGGTACCAATGATGGGTAGTAACCCATCGATGAACATGGCCATCCTCCAAGATGAAAATGTTGGTATGGCTTACGGCATGGGTTTGACTGCTGAAAAAGTCGCGCAACAATGGAAAGTATCCCGTGAAGCACAAGATGCGTTTGCTCTGCAGTCGCACCAACGTGCTATCGCAGCACAAAATGCTGGCTATTTCGATGCGGAGACAACGTCTGTCGATATCATTGATCGCGTTCCGAATTTGCTCACTGGTGAAATCGAACTCAAAACACGCACAGTGAGCCGCGATGAAGGCGCACGTCCAGATACGTCTTTAGAGGGCCTAGCGAAGCTCAAAGCCGTGTTTGCTGCCAAAGGTAGCGTGACAGCGGGTAACAGTTCACAAACCTCTGACGGCGCTGGTGCATTGATACTGGTTAGTGAAAAAATTCTGAAGCAATTCAATCTGACACCGTTGGCACGTTTTGCTTCTTTTGCTGTTCGTGGCGTTCCACCAGAAATCATGGGCATCGGTCCTAAAGAAGCGATCCCAGCGGCATGCCGTGCAGCAGGTATCACGCAAGACCAGATCGACTGGTTTGAGCTGAACGAAGCGTTTGCTGCTCAGTCACTGGCAGTGGTACAAGATCTGGGTCTGGATCCAGCCAAAGTCAACCCAATGGGTGGCGCGATTGCGCTGGGTCACCCACTCGGCGCAACAGGTGCAATTCGTTCCGCAACGACAATCCACGCGTTACATCGCAACAACCTGAAATACGGTATGGTGACGATGTGCGTTGGTACTGGTATGGGTGCAGCAGGTATTTTCGAACGTATGTAATTCGTTTGGGAATGTAAAGCGTTCTATCCATTAAAAACCGCACAAGATCTTTGTGCGGTTTTTTTACAAATCAGCCCCAGCGTACGTTGCTCTGTGACGCGCTACAATAGGGCGTGTTTTAAGAACTAGTGTTTACTATAAGAAAAGAGACAACCATGACAGATATCCTGACCCACAAAGAAAACGGTGTTCTGACGATCAGCTTTAATCGTCCTGAAAAGAAAAACGCCATTACTGCCGCGATGTATCAGACCATGGCCGATGCATTGCGCGATGCCGAGAACGATGCGTCTGTACGAGCGATTTTGATTACTGGCAAACCAGAAATCTTCACTGCAGGAAATGATCTCGACGATTTCATGAAAAACGCAGGCAGCTTAGCCAAAATTGACAGCGTTCCTCCCGTCTACCAATTCATGCAAGCGCTGAATGATTCCGGTAAGCCAGTCATCGCTGCGGTATCCGGTGCTGCAGTCGGTATCGGTACAACCTTGTTGATGCATTGTGATCTGATTTATTTGGCTGATAATGCGAAATTGTCGATGCCATTTACTCAGTTAGGCTTATGCCCTGAGTTTGCCTCCAGCTTGGTATTTCAACAAATCGTCGGTTATCAACGTGCAGCAGAAAAACTGATGCTGGGTGAAGCGTTCAGTGCACAAGAAGCATTTGACATGGGCTTTGTGAATAAAGTGTTGCCATTAGAAGAATTGTTACCGTACGCGCAGCAAGTTGCCGCTAAAATCGTCGCATTGCCTGCGGCATCCATCCGCACGACAAAACGTCTCATGAAAGGCGCGCAACCACAAGCGATCGTGACTAAAATGGCCGAAGAAAATCAGTATTTTGCAGCGATGCTCAATGCGCCAGAAGCGAAAGAAGCATTTATGGCATTCTTCCAGAAGCGGAAGCCGGATTTCAGTCAATTTAATTGATAACGAGCTCAGGAAAAGGAGAAAACTAACGTTTTTTTATTTCTGGACAGGGAAATTACCAACAAAAAGGTCGACGATGCGTCGGCCTTTTTTGTTTTGAAGCCTTAAAAATACCTATTTTTTATTCATGTATTGATAGAATTAAGAGCGTCAATGGTTTATAGGTACTGATTCTTGGCTTCTTAGTTGCTCCACTATAAACTAATCCCATTTAAAAAAACGTCAGATAACGAGGATCACATCTGATTTTGTCGTTCTCGGTATCGATTCACTCTTCGGGGTAAGTATTTTTTATCGCTTATCGTATCATCTGCTACGCAGTCAGACGTGAAATGGGTGACGTATTCTGACGAAGGTCACGGTTGGCGCGTATAAAAATAAAGTCGACTTCTGGACCCGTGTTGAAAAGTTCCTGCAAAAAATAGAGGTCAACCTTAAGCTAATCACCGCTGCCAGAGCCAATACGAGATGAAAAGAAAAATTAAAATAGTGCTTCCAACGACAAAACCTCGCAACCCGCTCGCGTTGGCTGCGAGGATGCGGAATGCAGGTGCGCATGAAGCTTTGCATCCGCAACGTGCAGAACGCAGAAAAGCGCGCCAGAGTCTGCGCAAAAATGGATTTCGGGATCCATTGAGCTATCGCGATGATGATATATAAGGCTTTATTCACATAAGTAGTATTCAAATCAAGATCAGCTCCGCTGATCGATTGAATGTCATGGTATGTCATTTGCTACTGACGCGTCCTTTTTGCTCGGGAATGGTATTGTGGAGTTCCCTGAAGATACGCAGTTGCATCCTGTATTTTCTGCGCACGTACCGCTAAGTCAGGTGGTTTATTGATTGCCTTTGTGTGAATAATTTGATCATAAAAAAAGCGCCTGAGTGGCGCTTTTTTTGTTCATTATTGGAACGTGATTTATTTCCCAGCAGTTTTGGCTTGTTCACGGATCGTTTCCAGGCTCGCCCCCGGTGTGATCAGGTTGCCGTCGTAACGCAATTCAATCAATGCCGGAAGTTGCTGTTCGCGGCTGAACTGCAACGCGCGTTCAAGCGCCGGAGCAAATTCAGCCGTCGTCAGAACAGTTTCACCATTCGCACCATACGCACGCGCTAAGGCAGCGAAATCAGGATTGTGTAATTCTGTACCTGATACACGTGCCGGAAATTCGCGTTCCTGATGCATGCGAATGGTACCGTACATGCCATTGTTAAAAACGATAATGACAACGCCGGCGTGGTATTGGACAGCTGTGGCTAACTCCTGTCCGTTCATCATGTACTCACCATCGCCGGCAAAGGTAATAACGGTACGTTGTGGATCAATAATTTTTGCGGCTACACCGGAAGGGACGCTATAACCCATGGCGCCGGAGGTAGGCGCTAATTGCGTGCGAAAACCGCCGTAACGGAAATAGCGATGTGCCCACGTGGCATAGTTACCTGCACCGTTCGTAATGATGGTGTCAGCCGGTGTCAGGTGCATGATGTCCTGCACGACTTGCCATAAATTGAGTGGTGCCTTTTCTTTTGCAAATATAGCGGGCTCGGTTTGCCATGCTAATAAATCTGCTTTCGCTTCAGCGACGGTATGCTGCCAAGGATGAGTCGTATCTATCGCTTTCATACCGACGAGTGCTTCAGCAAATTCTTTCATGCCACTATTGATCATCAGATCTGCTTGATATACACGTCCTAATTCCAAGGCATCGCTGTGAATGTGAATCAGCTTTTGTTTTGGTACGGGTGCTTCAAGGACCGTGTAACCGCCCGTTGTCATCTCACCTAAGCGTGGGCCCATGGCGATAACTACATCGGCGTCTTTGATTCTTTGTGCGAGTTTTGGATTAATGCCAATCCCAACGTCGCCAATGTAGTTGGGATGCGCATTATCGATCAAATCCTGGAAGCGGAACGCGCAAGCTAATGGCAAGTGATTGCGGGTCGCAAAGTCGCGGATATTGTCTGTCGCAGTTTGGTCCCAGCCACTGCCTCCGATCAGCAATAGCGGACGCTGCGCTGCTGCTAGCATTGCGCTGAACTGTGCCAATTGCTGCGGTGATGCCGACGCTTGTACTGGTGTGTAATGGCGGGTGTCTACTACATCAACCACTTGTGCCAGCATGTCTTCTGGCAACGCCAGGACCACTGGCCCAGGGCGCCCACTGGTAGCAACCTGGAACGCGCGCGCAATATACTCCGGAACACGATCAGCTCGATCAATTTGTGCAACCCATTTTGCCATCTGTCCGAACATACGGCGATAGTCTATTTCCTGAAACGCTTCACGTTCGACAAAATCATTCCCCACCTGACCAATGAATAAAATCATTGGGGTTGAATCCTGATAGGCGGTGTGAACGCCGATGGAAGCATTGGTTGCCCCAGGACCTCGTGTGACAAAGCAAATGCCTGGCTTACCCGTCATCTTTCCGTAGGCATCCGCCATAAACGCAGCACCACCCTCCTGACGATTGATGATGAAACGAATCGGACTGTCATGCAGCGCATCTAGTACAGGGAGATAGCTTTCTCCGGGAACACCAAAAATAGTATCGACACCATGGATTTGTAATGCATCGACAATAAGCTGACCACCTGAACGAGAATTCGACATGATAGTAATAAGGAGCAAGGAAAAGCAGTAAGCTACCAGAAAGCTTACAAAATTTGCAGTGGTTCTGATGGAAAACAAGCAATTCTGACTATGTCACAACGTTTTACGTCAATGTCAGTGGGTGCTGACTGTCACTGGAGCTGCTCATTCTGAGGTAGAATAGTACCTGAAGCAGGCCAGACAATCGCTGGTTGCCATGTTTACATGGTGACGGGAGGAAGGTCCGGACTCCATAGAGCAGGGTGACGGCTAACGGCCGTACGTTGAAAGCCAAGGCGAAAGCTGAGGTATAAGGCGAGGAATAGGGCCACAGAGACGAGTCTTTGGGGACGTAGTAGGGCGCAAGCTCATGCTAAACCACAAAGGGTGAAACGCGGTAACCTCCACCCGGAGCAATTTCAAATAGGCACGCGTTGAGGCGGCTCGCGGAGCGTGCGGGTAGAAAGCTTGAGCGGCGGAGTAATCCGTCGCCTAGAGGAATGATTGTCATAGCAGAGGGTAGCAATACCTGATGCCGTAACAAAATCCGGCCTATCGGCCTGCTTCAATTTATTATTCCTTCGCTGGCTCGTGCGTATCTTTTTTATTTGCATCTTTTTTGCTATTCCCCTATTGCAATAAACATGGATGCAACAAGTCTGCAACAATCTGACGGTGTCAGGCATCCCAATTGCCTTCGTTGCCTCGTCACATCTTCATCTCTTCACTCTTTTTACATTGATGGTTTGTCTTTGCAGTTGTTTTGCATAATTGCAAAATAACTAATTTCATCTCTTGTTTCTCGCCAGCTTGTCGTCTTCATGTTACTGTAGATAAATAGAAGTAAGCCGCGTGAAAAATAAAAAATTATCTACGCAAAGAAAGACAATAAAGGCTGCTCACCGCGAAGCGATCGTAGTGCGATGCCATTTTGTTTAAAACATTTTCTTTCTTGTATGTAGATCGTGAACATATTTAAAAAAATCTGGTGTTAAACTTATATTGGTATCGTTGTAGTTTATTTTGCAGTACGTTTCCTGACATGTTTGGATATCGTTGGGAGCCTTTACACCATATACACATCATATTGCAGGCGCATGGAGACTCAAGGCATAAAAAAACAACGTGATGTGACCTTAACGGCATTTGTCATTTGCGTTTGCCTGATCGTCACAGCAATTGTGGCGCAGAGCTGGTGGTCGATCCGAGAAGATAAAAGTCTCACCCTTGCTGGTGCGCAACAACATAGCTATTTCACGGTCCGCATTCTGGAAGAGCATGCCAGCCGTGCGTTTAGCGAAGCGATAAGGTCACTGGATGTGACTGGCAATGATATCCGTGCACTCCCTACCGAAACCCCAACCTATGACGCTGATGTGCAGAAGATTTTTGCCAGCCGATATCAAGAATCTCAGTTTATTTATTCACTGTCATTTTTCGACAATAGTGGAGTCCAGCGCTTCTCAAGCCGACCTTTTCAGAATATAGCGAATGGACTTAAACCGTTAAGCCACATCGAGGGAATGCTAAAACGTCCCGCCTATGCTGATTTGGTGATTGGGACTTCTCGCAAAATAACCGAATCAGATCAATGGATTTTACCAATTGCGCGGCATATTTTCGATCAACAAGGACAGACAATAGGTATTTTAGAAGTTGATATTCGGTTGAGTTATTTTCAGGATTTTTACGAAATCGTTGCGCGCGGCAGTGCCGCTGGAATTTCTGTCCATGATCAGTACGGCAATATTCTCGCCAGAGCACCATTTGATCCTATTTTTCTCGAGCGACCTGTGATCCAGGCTGAACTGCTTTCTGCTTTTGCCAATGCGTCGAGCGAGGGCTCATTGGTTGGTGGATCGTTAATGAATGCCGGCGGTGAGTATCTCTACACTTATCGGAAAATTTCGGGTGCGCCGCTCACGCTCGTCTACGAGCGGAATATGGAAAATATCCTACTCGACTGGAATAAGCGTCTACAACAGCGGATGATGCTCACCTCATTGACGGTTGCATTCATTTTGATGCTGGCTGCTATCCTGATGTGGCAATTGAAACGTCTTCAGATTTCCAGAGCTAAGTTTATTGCCAGTGAAGACCGATATCGAATTCTCTTTACTGGTGCGCATGACGCGATGATGATTATCAACCGGGCATATCTGTATGTCGATTGTAATCATGCGGCTATAGCGCTGTTAGAGGTCAGTTCGGAAGCGGAGATTATCGGGAAGAAAGTGGGCGTGTTCTCTTCGCTGAATCAGTCAGTAGAAGGCTTCCAAGAAACGAACAAAGAAACGCTGATTTTTTCTTTGATCGATCTGGCATTTGGCGGAAAACCGCAATGTTTTGAATGGCAATTAGAAAAAAAAGGGTTGTCGTTTTATATCGAAGTATCATTAAGCCCTGTTGAGATAGATGGCGAGGTATTGCTGTTGTGTGTCGAACGCGATATCAATGCCCGCAAATATACCGAACGCCTGCTCGAGGGGCAAAACCGTTTATTGCAACTCATTGGCGCCAATGAAGAGCCGGTGTACATTCTCAATGCGGTCTGTGACTTTGTTCACGATATGCGCCCTTCCTGGTGTGTTGGCTTACAGCTTCTGGCTGACGACCAACGTACATTTACGCAAGGTGTGGGTCGGCAGTTTCCTCGGATTTTACTCACGCAACTGGAAAACATGCCCGTTACTCATGGCAACGGGATCTGGAGTGATGCTGTTTTAATTGCGTGTCCGGTACAGATTGATCGCTTGCAGCAGTCACCTTGCATGCAATTCGTTAATGGACTGGAAGAACTCTCCGAGTTTGTATCAAGCATGGCTTGGCCATTAATGGACAAACACGGCCAAGTCCTTGGTAGCTTCACGTTATTATTCCCTGATGTCCCTTGTATGACTGAAGAGGACATGGGACTCATTGGCATTATGATCGAGATAGCAACGATTGCGATTGAAGGACGTCGTTCAGAGAAGAAAATTCTACAACTCGCGCATTACGATGAATTGACTGGACTGCCGAATCGCTTTTTGTATAACCAGCATCTCGCTAAAGCCTTGTCTCTCGCAGAGCGTAACCGTACCCGACTCGCGGTTTTGTTCCTGGATCTCGACCGCTTTAAAAATATCAACGATACCTTTGGGCACGATGAGGGTGATAAGGTATTGCGTAGCGTTTCGCAGCGATTCCGCCAGACCTTGCGGGAATCCGATATTGTGGCGCGGGTTGGTGGGGATGAATTTATCTTGCTGATTGATCAGTTTAATGAGCCTCGTGACCTCGGCGATATTGCTGATAAATTACTCTTTGAAGCCTCGCAGCCTTTTGAAATATATGGTCAGGAATGCCAACTGAGCGCTAGTATAGGTATTGCCACTTTCCCGACTGATGGTAGGGATGCGCAGACGTTGTTGAAGAATGCGGATATTGCGATGTACCGAGCAAAAAACAAAGGGAAGGATAATTTCCAGTTTTATGCTTCTGAAATGAATACCCATACCGTCGAGCGCCTAGCTTTTGAGGCGCGTCTGCGAAAGGCATTGGAGCGACGCGAGTTCGTCGTCTATTATCAACCCAAAGTATCTGTCTCGACTGGGCTGATTGTCGGTGCTGAGGCGTTGGTGCGCTGGAATCATCCGGAGCGCGGTATCTTGTACCCGAACGACTTTATTATGCTGGCAGAGGAAGCTGGTTTGATTCCGCGCCTCGGTATGCTCGTCTTAGATGTCGCCTGTCGCGATGTGCTGAGTTTCCGCCAACTGGATCATCGCTTTGGGCGGATTGCGATTAATTTGTCAGGATCGCAGTTTAATGATCGCCAGTTGCTTGATGAAGTGAAGAGCGTGGTTGAGTTCTGGCGTGTGCCTGCTAACGCCATCGAGTTTGAAATTACCGAAAGCATGGTGATGCATAATCGAGAGCAGGCTATTATTTTGATGGATGGCTTCAAGGAGGCCGGTTTCAGCTTATCTATTGACGATTTCGGCACGGGATATTCTTCTCTTGCGTACCTGAAACGTTTTCCGGTCGATAGTGTGAAAGTTGATCGTTCATTCATTAAAGACATTCCAACTGACCCCAACGATACTGCAATCGTTCTGGCGATTGTCGCCATGGCTCATACGCTTGGGCTGAAAGTGATCGCTGAAGGCGTGGACGCTGAAACCCAATTGAATACCTTGCGTGACTTTAAGTGCGACGAGTACCAAGGCTTTTATTACAGCAAAGCGATTTCAGCGAAGGACTTCCAGTATTTGCTGCAAAAACAGGTCAACACAGAGAACGGTAACTAAATGAGGGCTGAAAACTTGGCCGCTATCTAGTTGGTACTCACTTGCCGTTGCCTTACTCATTTAGCGATCGCGCTGATATTCTTCGATGAGTGACTTTCTGTAGGACGCAAGTGTCGGCATCATGTTTCTATGATCGTCTAATTTCTTTTATTTCTCATTTTTCTTTGCAGATATTTTTGTTCACGTACAGACTTGTATGTGACAAGCTACTTTCAAAATATTTCGTAAGTTATTCATTTATTGGACTATTTCAAAAAACTGGTTTCGAAGTAATTACGCTAAGTCATTGACTTCATTAAAGAAATTCAAAAACTGCCATGTAATTTTACTTGACCACGCTCAAGTCATCCTCTAAAGTGGGAAACAGTGTGAAAAAGTGTATTTTTGTGGGAGAAATTCCCCAAAAAATGATTCTCTTCACCAGACTTCTCATATCAATCAAAGTCCAGGTCAAAGGTACAAGCGTGTTTCAGGGTCCATCCGCACTCAATCTCGATGCGAAAGGCAGAATGTCTATTCCTGCCCGTTATCGTGATGCCCTGAGCGAACAATATCAGGGGCGCGTTACGTTGACTCGTCACCCTGATGGGTGTCTTTTGCTATTTCCTCGTCCGACCTGGGAAGCACATCGTGAACAAATCGCTGCCTGGCCGATTCAGGCACGTGACTGGAAACGTATCTTTCTTGGCAATGCATTTGATGTGGACCTCGATAGCGCAGGTCGCATTTTATTGGCACCTGAACTGCGTAACGCCGTCGGTATCGAACGCGACATCATGATGCTGGGGATGGGAAGTCACTTTGAAATATGGGATGCCGCGCGTCTCGCCGAGAACGAAGCGAATGCCAAAGCTGCGGGCGCGCCTGACGTATTAAATAACTTTTCTTTCTGATCGCGAGAAATGACGAACCAAGCAGCGACAGAATTCACGCACAAGACAGTGCTTTTGCACGAGGCTGTGGACGCCCTGGATGTTCAAGGTGAACGTGCCAACGGCATCTACATTGACGGTACCTTTGGGCGCGGCGGCCACAGTCGCCTGATTTTGCAGCAATTGGGGCCGCAAGGACGCCTGATTGCGTTTGATAAAGATACACAGGCAATTGCCAGTGCATCACAGATTAACGATCCACGCTTTCATATTGTTCACGATAGCTTTGCCACGATGTCGGATGCGCTGCAAGAACTCGGTGTCACGCATGTGGACGGCATTTTGATGGATCTGGGTATTTCATCGCCACAAGTCGACGATGCGAGTCGCGGTTTTAGTTTTCGTGCTGACGGTCCCTTGGACATGCGCATGGATACGACACGCGGCATCTCGGCAGCCGAATGGTTGGCGAAAGAAGATGAAGAAAAAATTAGGGAGGTTATTAAAAATTATGGGGAAGAACGGTTTGCTTTTCAGATTGCAAAGGCGATTGTTGCTCGCCGGCAGACGGATGCCATTACTGGAACCCGACAGCTTGCAGAACTCGTCGCACACGCCGTCAAAACTCGCGAGAAGGGCAAGGACCCGGCAACTCGCACCTTTCAGGCTATACGGATTTTCGTCAATAAAGAGCTTGAAGATCTCGAGATAGGTCTGGAATCAGCTTTCTCGGCATTAGCACCTTTTGGGCGAATGTCGGTGATCAGTTTCCATTCGTTGGAAGACCGCATCGTCAAACAATTTTTTGCTTCTAAAGTCAAGGTTGAACAGCCTGATCGTCGTTTGCCAATTCGGTATCTCGATTTACCGCAGCCTCAGATGCGTTTACTTAACCGGATTAAGCCTTCAGAGGCTGAAGTGACGGAAAATCCTCGCTCGCGATCAGCCATTCTGCGCGTGTCAGAGCGTTTGCCGGAGGGTAAAACATGACGACCCGCTTCAATATTGTATTGGCTATCATGCTTATTGGCTGTGCTTTGTCGCTCATTAATGCGCAGTATCAAGCGCGTCATTTATTTATTGAGCTCGAGAGTGAGCAAAGTCTTAGCAAACAATATGAATTGCAGTGGACGCAACTAAAACTCGATCAATCGACTTACGGCAAACACGCGCGTATCGAAGAAACAGCGACGCGCAATCTTAATATGGTCGTTGTCACGCCAGAGCGTACCCAGTATTTGAAAGCTGAGGAGCTAAAATGAGTCGTGTCGGGAACAGCACGCGCACAGCAGCATCGCGTGGCGTGTCATTTTCATCTAACCCCGTGTTAGATGTAAAATTGCCAACGTGGCGTTCCCGCCTCGTGTTATTCCTTTTATTTGGTGCTTTTCTGGCGTTGATTGTGCGCGCGTTGTGGTTGCAGGGAATTACGACTGAATTTTTACAAAAACAAGGAGCCAGCCGCTACGCCCGTACCTTAGAGTTGCCAGCAACCCGTGGCAAAATTACCGACAGAAACGGCGAAGTGTTGGCGTCATCCGTGCCAGTCAAGGCGATCTGGGCGATTCCCGAAGACGTCCTCAGTGCTCCACCAGAAAAAATCCGGCAGTTAGCCCAGTTGCTGGATATGACTGAGGCAGACTTGCGCAAAAAGCTCAATTCCGATCGTCAGTTTGTATATCTGAAGCGTCAGGTGGAAGCTGAGGTATCAGAAAAGATTCAGGCACTGGGCATTCCAGGGATCGATACGCGCAAAGAATATAAGCGATTTTACCCAGAGGGTGAAATCATGGCGCATGTCGTTGGTTTTACCAACGTCGAAGATGTCGGACAGGAAGGGATTGAGTTAGCTTCCGAAAAAGAGTTAGCCGGAAAACTGGGCAGCCGCCGTGTTATTAAAGATCGTCTGGGACACATTGTTGAGGATATCCGCGCCATCCGCGAACCGCATGATGGGCATGAACTGAACCTATCAATCGATAGCAAAATCCAATACATTGCATTTACGCATCTGAAAGATGCCGTTGAGAAGCACAAGGCAAAAGCGGGTGCCGCCGTGGTGCTCGATGTCAAGACGGGGGAAGTACTCGCATTGGTTAATTTGCCAGCGTATAACCCCAATGATCGTTCGGTACTGACGGGTGCGCAATTACGAAACCGTGTCTTGACTGATACTTTTGAGCCTGGCTCAACACTGAAACCATTTACTGTCGCGCTGGCACTCGATAAAGGGCGCGTTACACCAGAAACCGTGTTTCAGACGGCACCTGGACACATGACCATCGGTACAGCGACGATTCATGACGCGCATAAAATGGATGCGCTGACAGTCGCACAAGTGATTCAGAAATCATCGAACATTGGTACTGCAAAAATCTCCTTTACCATGCAGCCGCAAGAGATGTGGGAGATGTTTACAAGCGTCGGTTTTGGTCAGCAACCTAAGTTTGGTTTTCCAGGTGCTGTCGCGGGGCGTTTGCGCAGTTATAAAAACTGGCGACCTATTGAGCAGGCTACCATGAGCTATGGTCATGGTATTTCAGTGTCGTTGATTCAAATTGCTCGCGCTTATATGATTTTTGCCCGTGACGGCGATATGATCCCGCTGACTTTTCAGAAATCAGTCGAAGCACCGAAGGGCCAACGTGTTATTGCGCAAAAAACCGTCATGGAAATGCGCAGTATGATGGAATCAGTAACTCTGCCCGGCGGCACCGCCACCCAAGCGCGTGTGCCTGGATATCGCGTTGCAGGTAAAACCGGTACGGCACATAAAATTGAAGGCGGTCGCTACGTGAATAAATACGTCGGCGATTTTGTCGGCTTTGCGCCAGTCTCCAATCCACGCGTGATCGTCGCAGTGATGATTGATGAGCCTAGTGCCGGTGGTTATTACGGCGGCACCGTTGCTGCGCCTGTGTTCTCGGCGATTACCGCAAACGTCTTACGTTCAATGAATGTTCCTCCTGACTCGTCCATTACGACGATTGTTCCTGATAACAGCGTTCAGGAGAGCATGTAATGACAACAAATAACTTATCAATGAATGACATCATCAACTGGCTCAGACAAGTCGCACCAAAGGCGCAACTGAGCTCCAATACCAGAACTATCGCAGAAGGCGATATCTTTTTTGCCGTCCGTGCTCATCACGGCGACGGGCGTCAATATATCCGTGATGCTATCGCCAAAGGCACTGTCGCTGTTGTCTATGAAGCCAACGATTACGTATGGGATGAGACAATCACAACGCCACATTTGGCGGTTGCCGATTTACAAAAGCAATTAGGCGCCATTGCCAGTGCTTGGTATAACGTTCCTGATGCGGCGATGTACAGCATTGCCGTTACTGGCACCAATGGCAAAACCTCTTGCACGCAATGGCTAGCAAAAGCACTGTCCTTGAATAAGTGTGACACTGCCGTAGTAGGTACGTTAGGTGTTGGGCTTTATAAAAATGGTCTTCTTGGGCAGTTAGCCGAAACCGGATTTACCACTCCCGATCCGATTAGCTTGCAACGTGGTCTGGCAGCAATGCGAGATGACGGTGCACAAGCGCTGGCAATTGAAGCTTCCTCGATCGGTCTGGAACAAGGCCGTTTGCTCGGCTTACATATCGATGTCGCTTTACTGACCAATCTGACCCGGGATCATCTCGATTACCACGGTGATATGGCGCATTACGCCGAGGCGAAAAGTGCCCTGTTTGACTGGCCAGGACTTGGTACTGCAGTTCTTAATCTTGACGATCCTTTTGGCGAACAACTGCTGGGCAAGCTTCGTCAAACATATCCTGCGTTAACAGTCATCGGCTACAGCCTTGAGAAGCGTGAAGGTGACGACATTCCCTTGCTGTCAGCATCCAATCTGAAGACCTCACATACGGGTACTAGCTTCCATCTGGAATCACCCTATGGTAGTGGTCTGGTTAAAACGCAGTTGATTGGACAATTTAATATCAGCAATATTCTCGGTGTACTGGCAGTTCTTTTTGCCAAGGGCTTGAATTTTGCAAAAGCAGTCGCGACGATTGAAAAACTATTGCCTGTTCCTGGGCGCATGCAACTTCTCGGTACCGCTGGGCACGTGATGGTTGTGATCGACTACGCGCATACGCCTGACGCCCTAGAAAAAACAATCGGTGCATTGCGTCATGTTGCACAAGAACGCCATGGCGAATTGTGGTGTGTGTTTGGCTGTGGCGGTGATCGCGATCCGGGCAAACGTCCGCAAATGGGCAAGATCGCTGAGAGCGCAGATCACGTTGTTGTTACCAGTGACAACCCGCGTAGCGAGAATCCGGCCATCATTATTCAGAACATTGTTGCAGGCATGAGCGTGCCACCGCATGTTGTCGAAGACCGCGCTAACGCTATCCTTTATGCAATCAAACACGCAGGCAATCAGGACGTGGTTCTGTTAGCAGGAAAAGGACATGAAACTTATCAGGATATTCTTGGTAAAAAATGGCCGTTTTCTGATGAAGAGCATGCAGCACTGGCACTCGCTACCGTCGCAACTAGCGGTAATATGAAGAGAGGTAGCTGATGGAATTCACTTTTAAACAACTGGCTTCCTCGCTGAGCAACGCGTCAATGACCGCAGATGCGCGCATCACTGGTTTATCAACGGACAGCCGGAAAATCAAAGCAGGCGATGTCTTCGTTGCTTTGCGCGGTGAACAATTTGATGCCCATGATTTTTTGCCGCAAATAGCTACAACCGGTGCTGTTGCTGTGATTGCAGAACAGCTGCCGGCAGATTTTCCGTTGCCAGCTTTGCTTGTTCCAGACACCAGACTTGCTTTGGCTGAAGTCGGTCGTTTCTGGCGGCAACAGTTTTCACTACCCGTGATTGGTGTTACTGGCAGTAATGGTAAAACGACAGTCAAAGAAATGATTGCCACGATTTTAGCTACAGCGTTTGGTGAGACGCAGCGTTTATCAACTAAAGGTAATCTGAACAATGAAATCGGTGTCCCTCTGACTATTCTCGAGTTGACTCCATTGCATCGGGCTGCCGTTATCGAAATGGGAATGAATCATCCTGGCGAGATTGCCTTGTTGGCGTCCGTTGCATTGCCGACTGTTGCTCTGGTCAATAACGCCCAGCGAGAACACCAAGAATTTATGCAGACAGTTCGCGCTGTTGCAGAAGAAAATGGTACCGCAATCAAAGCACTGCCTGAGAACGGTGTCGCGGTATTCCCTCACGATGATGAATACAGTGCACTCTGGCGCAGTTATGCCAGTGAACAAGGGCATCGCACTGTACTCAGCTTTGGATTGACAGCGGATGCCGATGTTTCTGGTACTTACACTGTAAGCGTGTTTGGCAGCGATATAACGATGCGTCTAGCCGGTAAAGAATCATTGATTCACTTACAAGCCGCAGGTCAGCACAATGTCTTAAACGCACTAGCCGCCGCAGCGTGCTGTCATGCGATTGGTATTGCTGACGACGTTATTGTTCGTGGACTGGAAAATTTCCATCCGGTTTCCAGGCGCCTGCAACGTAAAGAAGCCGCTTGTGGAGCGACCGTGATTGACGATACTTACAATGCCAATCCTGACTCTGTCCGTGCAGCCATTGATGTGTTAAAACAATTAGGTGGCGATACGATACTGATTCTTGGTGATATGGGGGAGGTCGGTGAAAACGGTGCCGAGTTCCATCACGAAATTGGTGCCTACGCGCTGGCGTCCGGTCTTTCAGGGTTGTATTTGCTGGGTGATCAGGTCAGTCATAGTGCCACAGGTTTTGGTGCAGGCGCCGCATACTTTAACGATATCGCAGCACTCGTCTCCGCGCTCGATGCCCGTGTTAACAGTGACAGCAAGGTATTGGTCAAGGGGTCGCGATTTATGAAAATGGAGCGCGTCGTCGCCCATCTGCTTGGTGCAGAACAATCTTTACAACAAAAAAAAATAGGAACTCACTAGCATGTTGCTCTGGTTAGCAGAATTTTTTAAACAGGATCTGGGGCTGCTGCGCGTCTTTGGTTTTATTACATTCCGTGCAGTGTTTGCAACCATGACTGCGCTGGCAATCGGTATTTTTTCCGGTCCGGCGGTGATCCGTATGCTGACACGTCTGAAAGTTGGTCAGGCAGTACGCGCCTATGGTATGGAAACACATCTCGTCAAATCGGGCACGCCAACCATGGGTGGTGCTTTGATTTTGATATCGATCGCGATCTCGACGTTGTTGTGGGCAGATTTAAGCAATCGTTTCATTTGGGTTGTTATGATCGTCACCTTTGGTTATGGTGCGATCGGTTGGGTTGATGATTATCGGAAGGTCGTTAATAAAGATCCTGAAGGTATGCGCTCCCGAGAAAAATATATGTGGCAGTCCATCATTGGATTGATCGCTGCTTTTTATCTGGCGTTTTCCGTTTCTGCTCCAAGCAGCTCGAAGATTCTCGATTTGTTATTTGCTTGGGTACAGTCGGGCTTCAATATGGACTTACCGCCCAAAGCCGATCTGATTGTGCCATTTTTTAAAACGATCAGTTATCCGCTTGGCGTCTGGGGCTTTATCGCTCTGACATATTGCGTCATCGTTGGTACCAGTAACGCGGTTAATTTTACTGATGGTTTGGATGGGCTTGCGATAATGCCGATCATCATGGTTGGTTCAACACTAGGCATTTTTGCCTACCTCACAGGTAACGTGGTCTATGCAAAGTATCTGTTAATTCCACATATTCCAGGGGCAGGTGAATTGCTGATTTTCTGTGGCGCGATGGCTGGTGCAGGGCTCGCTTTTTTATGGTTCAACGCGCATCCGGCACAAGTATTTATGGGAGACGTTGGCGCGCTCGCACTGGGAGGTGCGTTAGGTACGATTGCAGTCATTATTCGTCAGGAAATCGTCCTGTTCATCATGGGTGGCATTTTTGTTGCAGAGACCGTGTCTATTATTTTGCAAGTGGGTTATTTTAAATTCACCAAGAAGCGTTATGGCGAAGGACGCCGCTTATTCTTAATGGCGCCATTGCACCATCATTTCGAGAAAAAAGGCTGGAAAGAAACACAAGTTGTTGTTCGCTTTTGGATCATAACCATGCTGTTGGTGCTTGTTGGTCTGGCATCGCTAAAATTACGTTGATTCATTACGTTGATGCACTGTGTTGATCTGTTTGTTTGATTATTTTTTGATTGTCTGAACTGTTGCCTATGAATTTTTCTGGAAAACACGTATTGGTTTTAGGTCTCGGTGAGTCGGGCCTCGCAATGGCGCATTGGTTGCTGCGCGCTGGTGCGCAATTGCGTGTTGCTGATACGCGTGAGACGCCGGATCGCTTACCTGCATTGATGGCAATGGGTGGACAGATTGAATTTGTCGCGGGTCCTTTCAATGCTGAGTTATTGGACGGCGTAGACTACGTTGCATTGAGCCCTGGCTTGTCGCCGCTGCTGGAATTAAAAGAGATAGCGGCGGCTGCTAACGAGCGTCAGATTCCGTTATGGGGCGAAATCGAATTCTTTGCGCAAGCATTAGTCAGTTTGAAAGAAGAACGTGCTTATGCGCCGAAGGTGATTGCGATTACTGGCACCAATGGTAAAACGACAGTTACTAGTCTGGTTGGATTGTTGTGCGAACGTGCTGGCTTGCGCACCCGCGTTGCGGGCAACATCAGTCCTGCTGTTCTTGACGTGTTGCGTGATGATCTTGAGAAGGACGCTTTACCTGACGTTTGGGTTTTAGAGTTATCCAGTTTTCAACTGCACAGTACAGTAAGTCTGCAAGCGGATGTTGCAACGGTGCTCAACATTACGCAGGATCATCTGGATTGGCACGGCAGTGTTTCTGCGTATTGCGCGGATAAGGCAAAAATTTTTGCTGACAAAACGATTCAGGTATTAAATCGTGATGATGCTTTGGTGATGGCCATGGCCAAATCTCAGGCTCAGGTCGTAACTTTTGGTCTTGAAGAGCCAGAGATCATCGGCGATCTTGGTTTGTTGAATGAGCACGGCATGGGCTGGCTGGTGACGGCGACACCCGCTGAGGACGCGCCGGTTGTCACCAGTCGACGTAAGAAAAAAGATGCGGAAGAAATGCCATTGCTGATCACTCGGCTAATGCCGACTGACGCATTGCAAATCCGTGGGCAGCATAATGCAGCTAATGCGCTCGCTGCGTTAGCGTTATGTCGTGGGATCGGTCTCACCTTTGCCCCGCTATTACATGGTTTGCGCGAATATAAAGGTGAGCCACATCGCGTCGAGTTAATCAATACTATCGCGGCGGTGGACTATATTGATGATAGTAAAGGAACCAACGTTGGGGCAACGGTTGCTGCGTTGAAGGGACTTGGTCAGCAATCTGATTCACCAGAAAAACGGATTGTCCTGATCGCTGGTGGTGAAGGTAAGGGGCAAGATTTTTCACCTCTGGCCGATGCGGTAGAGCGCTACGCGAAAAAAGTCATTCTCATCGGGAAAGCCAGACCAGAAATTCGCTTGGCACTGGAGGTGACTCAGGTTGAATGCGAAGATGTGGATGATCTCGACCTAGCAGTTCAGGCTGCTGCCAATACGGCGCAGCCCGGTGATATTGTCTTGTTGTCGCCTGCTTGTGCCAGCCTTGATATGTTCCGTAACTATGCGCACAGAGCTGAGGTTTTTGTGAATGCGGTTCGTGAAGTCGCATTGGCCCGCGGGGAGATTTGCTGATGAAGCAAGTGCTGCGTCCATTTCAACGCTTTCTACCGTTTTCGGCCCCTGGTCCGCAAACGCAGTTAGTGCATCGTTCAAAAATGATGAACTATGACCAAGCGTTGGTATGGGTCACCATGATACTGATGTTATTCGGTATGGTCATGGTGTATTCAGCATCGATTTCATTACCAGATTCACCGAAGTATGCGAACTATACCAATAATCATTTTCTGGTACGTCAGTCGGTATTTATTTTGGTTTCTTTGGTCGCTGGAGCGTTTGCATTCAGAGTGCCGCTGGTGAGCTGGCAAAGAATTACGCCGTATATATTTGTGATTACGCTGATTTTGTTAGTCGCTGTATTGATTCCAGGCTTAGGTAAAGGGGTGAATGGCGCGAAGCGTTGGCTGTCTTTTAAAGTCTTTAACATTCAGCCTTCTGAATTTATGAAACTATTCATGGTGTTGTATGCAGCTGATTACACCGTGCGCAAACAAGAATACATGCATAAACTGACCAAGGGATTTGTGCCAATGTTAGTCGCAGTTGGCGTGGTCGGGTTGCTGCTATTGCTCGAGCCAGATCTGGGTGCATTTGGTGTGATCGTTTGTATTGCGATGGGCATTCTGTTTTTGGGGGGGATTAATGGTATCTGGTTTGGTGGTATTGCAGCCACCCTAGTTGGCATATTCTCACTCGTTATTGTTTTATCACCATGGCGGCGTGAGCGGATTTTTGCTTATATGAATCCGTGGCAGGAAGATAATGCCTTGGGTAAAGCATATCAGTTGTCTCACTCGTTGATCGCCTTTGGACGGGGTGAAATATTGGGCGTTGGCTTAGGGGCCAGTGTAGAAAAATTACATTATCTTCCTGAGGCACACACGGACTTTTTACTGGCCGTGATTGGTGAAGAGCTTGGATTTGTCGGTGTCCTTGTCGTGGTTTTATTATTTTACTGGATACTAAAAAGAGCATTTGAGATCGGCCGTCAGGCAATTGCACTTGATCAGACATTTGCTGGTCTCACGGCAAAAGGTATTGGTATCTGGATTGGTGTACAGGCGTTTATTAACATGGGTGTGAACCTTGGGCTGTTACCAACCAAAGGTTTGACGCTGCCATTGATGAGTTATGGCGGTTCAGGTGTCATGATTAATTGTGTAGGGTTAGCGATTTTGCTTAGAGTAGATTTTGAAAATAGGGTACTGATGCGCGGAGGTCGGGCATGAGTGCTAGAAAAAAACTAATGATTATGGCGGCAGGTACTGGGGGGCACATTTTTCCTGGGCTAGCGATTGCCGACATCATGCGCGAACGTGGCTGGGAAGTATCCTGGCTTGGGACAAGTACAGGCATGGAATGCCAGATCGTTCCTAAGCATGGCGTTCCGATGGATAGTCTCGAATTTACTGGACTGCGTGGAAAAGGCTGGAAACATACTGTCACTGGCGCGTTTAAATTGGTGAAAAGTTTTTTCAGCTGTTTAAAAATTATCAGTGCAAGGCAGCCCGACGTCGTATTAGGCATGGGCGGTTATGTCACGGTGCCAGGTGGATTGATGGCATCGTTGCGTGGCAAGCCATTGGTATTAATGAATGCAGATGCGGCATTGTTGTTATCCAATAAAGCGTTGCGCCCCTTTGCGAGTAAATTGTTGTTTGGACTGCCATCGGCAACTCATCCTGCTGATGCGAAATTACAGGTAACAGGGAACCCGATTCGTAAAGATATTTGCGAATTACCTGCACCAGAACTCCGTTATGTCGGACGTCAGGGCGCATTAAAAATTCTGATTGTTGGCGGTAGTTTAGGTGCCAGAGTCTTGAATGATTGTTTGCCGCAGGCATTAGCAATGATTCCGGCTGCGCAACGACCAGTAGTCACACATCAATCCGGTAAGCAGAATATTGAGGCATTGCGCGATAACTATGCAAAAGCGGGTGTAGACGCAGAAGTCCTGGATTTTATTGATGATATGCCACATCGATATGCAGAAGCTGATCTCGTGATTTGTCGTGCCGGTGCGATTACTGTTTCCGAATTGACGGCAGCCGGTGTGGCAAGTATTTTGGTTCCCTTTATGGCATCAAGTACATCGCACCAAAAAGAAAACGCCGTGTGGATGGAAAAACAAGGTGCAGCGATTTATTTGCCACAAGCGGAACTTAATCCAGCAAAGTTGGCAGCGCAATTGCAAGCGCTCAACAGAGAGCAATGTCTGACGATGGCAAAACATGCCTACGCCTCGGGGCAGCGTGACGCTAGCAAAAACATTGCAATAATTTTGGAAGCATTAGTATGAAACATAAAGTTAAACACATTCATTTTGTCGGTATCGGCGGCTCAGGCATGAGCGGTATCGCAGAAGTGTTACTCAATCTGGGATATACCATTTCTGGGTCTGACCTGAGCAGTAATACGGCGTCTCAGCGCTTGGCGCAGTTAGGCGCGGATGTGAAAATCGGCCATGCAGCGACGCACATCGACGGCGCTGATGCGGTCGTTACTTCGACTGCCGTGAAAGCCGATAACCCAGAAGTTATTGCCGCTAGAGAAAAACATATACCCATCGTGCCACGCGCTTTGATGTTGGCTGAATTAATGCGCTTAAAGAGCGGCATCGCGATTGCAGGTACGCACGGTAAAACGACGACAACTAGTCTGGTGGCAAGTATTCTGGCCCAAGGTGGTTTTGACCCAACCTTTGTCATCGGTGGTCGCTTGAACAGTGCTGGTGCCAATGCAAAATTAGGTAGCGGAGATTTTATCGTTGCTGAAGCCGATGAATCGGATGCCTCATTTTTGAATCTGTTGCCAGTCATCGAAGTGATTACCAACATTGATGCAGACCATATGGAAACCTACGGTCATGACTTTGGAAGGTTAAAACAGGCATTCGTCGAATTTACGCAACGATTACCATTTTACGGCGTTGCCGTTTTGTGTCTGGATGATGCGAATGTGCGCGAAATCATGCCAATGATTTCTAAACCGATTGTCACGTATGGTTTTCATGAGGAGGCAGAGGTGCGTGCAGTCAACGCTACTGCGTCCGGCGGTAAGATGCATTTCACGGTTGTTCAGGATGGGTATACTGATATGCAGGTGAGCCTGAATCAACCCGGTATGCACAATGTGCAAAATGCCTGCGCCGCCATTGCGATTGCACGTGAAGTGGGTGTTGCCGATGAAGCTACGCAGAAAGCCTTGAGTGAATTTAACGGCGTAGGTCGTCGCTTCACGCGTTACGGTGAAATAGCACTAGCTGCAGGCGGCAGCTTTGCGCTCGTTGACGATTATGGTCATCACCCAGTTGAAATGGCAGCCACACTTGCTGCTGCGCGTGGTGCTTATCCAGACCGTCGTTTGGTGTTGGCGTTCCAGCCACATCGTTATACAAGAACGCGGGATTTATTTGAAGACTTCGTCAAAGTGATCGCGACCGCTGATGCCGTGGTGCTAGCTGAAGTGTATGCCGCAGGTGAAGCACCAATACTGGCTGCGGATGGACGTGCACTGACACGCGCCCTCCGTGTCAGTGGGAAAGTGGAGCCAGTATTTGTGGAGAATATTCAGGAAATGCCGGACAGTCTGTTGCATGTTTTAAAAGACGGCGATGTATTGATCGTCATGGGAGCGGGTTCCATCAGTGCGGTGCCAGCAAAACTGGCGCAGGCAAAATAAAAAATTAACATCAGATCATCATGAGTGAATTGAATATTAAATCGTTAGGTAAAGTCGGTGTCTTGTTCGGTGGTCGTTCTGCGGAGCATGATATTTCTGTGATGTCCGGCACAGGCGTGTTAGCTGCTCTCAAGGCGCGTGGGGTAGATGCGCATCCTTTTGATCCGTCACAACGCAATGTTGCTGAACTGGCCGCTGAAAAATTTGATCGTGTATTTATTGCGCTGCATGGCCGTTATGGTGAAGATGGCACTTTGCAAGGGGTGTTGGAACAACTCAACATTCCTTACACAGGCAGCGGTGTAATGGCATCTGCGATTGCGATGGATAAAATTTTCACAAAACGTATTTGGCAGACGCATGGTTTAAGCACGCCCAAGTACGCCGTATTAACTCCAGAAACCTCTTTGCGCGAAGTTCCTGATGAATTAGGCTTACCCCTCATTATCAAGCCACCTCATGAAGGCTCGACGATTGGTATCACCAAAGTCAAAGGCTATTCCGAAATGCAGGATGCTTATGCATTGGCTGCGCAATTTGACGACGTTGTCCTTGCAGAAGAATTTGTTGAAGGCCGTGAGTTGACAATTGCCATTTTAGGTCGCGGGAAAGGTGCCTATGCGTTACCGATCATTGAAATCGTTGCACCTGATGGAAATTATGACTACCAGAACAAATATTTTACAGATGACACCAAGTATTTATGTCCGGCACCATTAGATAATGAGCTGACAGCAGAAATTCAACAGATGGCGGTCGATGCTTACCGCTCCCTGGATTGCGAAGGTTGGGCGCGGGTTGACGTCTTGTTGCGCAAATCTGATAACAAACCATTTTTGTTAGAAATCAATACATCGCCTGGAATGACCGGTCACTCTCTAGTGCCGATGGCAGCCAAGGCAACGGGTCTGAGTTATGAAGATATTTGTCTTGAAATTTTAAAAACAGCACGTCTGAAAATTCATACTGAAGCGAAATAAAGAGGATAAAACGGATGTGGCATGACGTCAAAATGATGAATAATATCGCCAATGCTTTATTTGGCTTGGTATTGCTCGTCCTGATTGCGTCTGGTGTCTGGTGGGTAATACAGCGACCGATGTTTACCTTATCGACGATTAAGGTAGTTGGTGTAACGCCGCAAGCCCTAAGACATGTGAATGTGGTGACTATCAAAAATTCTGCATTGCCGAAAATCCGTGGGAACTTCTTCACCGCCAATCTTGACGCTGTGCGCGGTGCTTTTGAAAGCGTGCCATGGGTACGTAAGGCGAGTGTGCAAAGAGAATGGCCAAATAAACTGACCGTTACTCTGGATGAGCATGTTGCTTTAGGAACCTGGGGTGATGATGGGCGCCTGATCTCGGTAGCGGGAGACGTTTTTACCGCCAATTTGGCTGAGGCAGAGGACGATACTGATCTGATTGCGTTCAGTGGACCAGATGGTAGTGAAAAAGAAGTGTTGACGCAGTATCTGGCATTTAAAGAGTGGTTTGGCAGAGTTAATTTGACCCCAGACTCGGTGACATACTCGCCTCGGTACGCATGGAGCGTCAATCTGAATAATGGGATGCGGGTTGAGTTGGGACGGATTCAGGATGGTTCGACGCTGAAGTCGCAGGTAGACAAGTTAATGATGATTTATCCAAAACTGGTCGCCAATGCACAAGATAGTATTGAAAGTGTAGATATGCGTTATCCGAATGGGTTGGCCATGAGATATGCCCATCCTCAGGGATCGAAAAAGCAAACAAAGGCAATTGGAAAGACATGACAAAAGACGCAAAAAATCTGATCGTTGGTCTCGATATCGGTACATCTAAAATTGTGGCGGTAGTCGCTGAAGTCATGCCTGATGGCAGACATGAAGTGATCGGTTTGGGACAGCATGAATCGAAAGGTTTGAAAAAGGGTGTTGTCGTCAACATCGAAGCGACGGTTGAGTCCATTCAGCGCGCATTAGAAGAAGCAGAACTCATGGCCGATTGCAAAATCAGTCGCGTCTATACGGGCATTGCAGGTAGTCATATACGCAGCTTTAATTCAAGCGGCATGGTGGCTATCAAAGATAAAGAAGTCACCGCAGCCGACGTCTCGCGCGTGATCGAAACGGCCAAAGCGGTCAATATTCCTACTGATCAGCAGTTGTTGCACACCTTGCCGCAAGAATTTATTGTGGATAACCAGGATGATGTTCGTGAGCCAATCGGAATGAGTGGCATTCGACTGGAAGTAAAAGTTCACATCGTCACGGGTGCGGTTTCAGCAGTTCAAAATATTGTGAAATGTGTCCGTCGCTGTGGCCTGGAAGTATCTGACCTGATTTTACAGCCGATGGCTTCCGCTGAAGCCGTGCTGACCCGTGATGAAAAAGAATTAGGCGTGGTACTGATTGATATCGGTGGCGGAACAACCGATGTGGCAGTGTTTAGTGAAGGTGCAATTCGCCATACTGCGGTCATTCCTATTGCCGGCGATCAGATTACTAACGACATTGCCATGGCGTTGCGCACGCCAACGTCTGAAGCGGAAGAAATTAAAGTACGGTTTGGTGTTGCTAAACAAGTGTTGGCAGATCCAGCGGATACCTTGGAAGTTCCCGGTTTAGGCGACCGCGGCCCACGTTCGTTGTCACGTCAGGCGCTGGCTGCGGTAATTGAGCCGCGCGTTGAAGAATTGTTTGCGTTGGTTCATCAGGTTGTGCGCGAGTCAGGCTATGAGGATGTACTGTCCTCCGGCATCGTCTTGACGGGGGGATCGTCAGCGATGCCGGGGATGGTTGAAATGGCTGAAGATATCTTTTTGAAGCCGACCAGATTGGGTATGCCTGCGTACAGCGGGCAACTAGCAGATGTTGTTCGTAGTCCTCGTTATGCGACAGTTTTGGGGTTGTTGTTGGAAGCAAAGAAGCAGTACTTGCGTGGAAATCTGGTCACAAGGCAGGAAGGTTCTGCAAAAGCGGCCTGGCAACGCATGAAAGAGTGGTTTTTGGGGAATTTTTAGTCAGCTTTTTGTATCACAAATGGTATAGTCATTTTATAATGGATTGATATACAGTTATTAGTCGCTAGGCGTCTCATCGGGTGATGATTAGCGACTGATAACTGCCTACCTGGAGGAGTCATGATGGAGTTCGATATGGTTGATAACGCCACACAAGGCACCGTAATTAAGGTTGTCGGCGTAGGTGGTGCAGGCGGCAATGCGGTTCAGCATATGATCAACAAAGGTGTTTCTGGCGTTGAGTTCATTGCTGCCAATACGGATGCACAAGCATTGTTGCAATCTAAAGCGCATAACGTTATTCAAATCGGCGAAACCGGTTTGGGTGCTGGGATGAAGCCAGAAGTTGGTCGCAAGCTGGCTGAAGATTCCCGTGCACGCATCGAAGATGCATTGCGTGGTGCACATATGGTGTTCATCGCTGCCGGTATGGGCGGTGGAACAGGCACGGGTGCTGCACCGGTAGTTGCTCAGGTAGCTAAAGAACTGGGCGCGCTGACGGTTGCTGTCGTTTCTAAGCCTTTTTCTTACGAAGGTAAGAAATGCATGGACATCGCTGACGAAGGTCTGGACGCCTTGTCACAACACGTTGATTCTCTGATCATTATCCTCAATGAAAAACTGGAAGAGATCTACGAAGACGACAGCATGATCGAATGGCTGCAACACGCTGATGATGTGCTCAACAACGCCGTTGCCGGTATTGCTGAAATCATCAATGTGCCTGGTCATATTAACGTTGACTTTAACGACGTTAAAACCATTATGGGCGAACAAGGTAAAGCAATGATGGGTACAGCGACTGCTTCTGGCGTCGACCGTGCACGTCTGGCTGCTGAACAAGCGGTTGCTTCTCCACTTTTAGATGGTATCGACCTGTCAGGTGCTCGCGGTGTATTGGTCAACGTCACTGCTAGCCGCAGTCTTAAAGGTAAAGAAATCAAGGAAGTCATGGCAGCTGTTCGCGCTTTCGCTGCACCTGATGCCTCGATCGCACAAGGTATTGCTTACGATGACACGATGGGCGACGACATCCGTGTCACTGTCGTAGCGACAGGTCTAGGCCGTGGTAAAAAGAATATTCAGTTAGTACAAACGCCAATGCTACGTACTGGTACCAATAACGAACCAATGATGGCTGCCGCCAGTATGGCGACAACGACTGTATCTAATGGTATGGCAAGCGCAGCGCCAGCTTTTGATGGTTTGAGCAAACCAGCTGTATGGCGTCGTGAGTCTGCCTCAGACACAGTGCGTGCATTAGAAAAAAATGGTATGGAAACATACGACATTCCTGCGTTCTTACGTAAGCAAGCTGACTAATTTACTTGCATCCAGGTTTCTCAGTGGTTTTGCTATGTAAAAGTGCGCAAAGGCGCTGAGACAAGTAAAGAGGTTTGAACAGCACGAAAAAAAACCGCATCATCGATGAACTGCACCCCAAAAGTTGGACACCCGTCCTAACTTTTGGGGTGTTTTCATGAGTAAATACACAAAGCAATTCAAACTGGCCGTTGTTAAACGGTATCAAGAAGGTTCAGCGGGTTATCAAGCC
>NZ_JBMPPD010000027.1:0-68644 GCF_049339825.1 Undibacterium sp. RuRC25W
ACCCATGATGCAATGAAAGCTGCGAGCTTTGAATATATTGAGGTGTTTTATAATCGAACACGGCAGCATTCGACATTAGGTTACCGCTCTCCCGTTCAATATCTGGAAGACTGGATGAAGAAACAAATTCAAGAGAATCTCGCTGCATGACATTCACCTGATGGTGAACTAATTATCGAGGGAAGGTTACCCTAATACCTATTTACTGAAAATATTTTTTTTCCCATTGCAATTGCAATTGCAATTATAATAAGTGATAGTAAAAATGTTTCTCAAATTGCAATTATTGCAACATTGTTTTTTCAATTTAGATTTTTTCGAATCGGGTACGCCGTTTTAATTGAGTTGAAGCCTGATGTCAAATGGGATACTTAATTAAAAGAATGACTAGGTTCGGAGAACTATCTTTGAATAGCCAAATAATGGGTGTCGTAAATAAATAACTGGCAAATAAAATGGTATGAGCGATAAGAAAATTGCAATTATAGGTAGTGTCGGTGTCCCTGCTAGTTATGGCGGCTTCGAAACTCTATGTGATAATTTGGTTCGGTTTCATGCATCGGAACATTTGGATGACTCATTAACGGTATTCTGTAGCTCCAAACATTATCTAGTTCAACGAAAATTTTATCTAAAAGCAAAGCTCAAATATATTCCATTGAGTGCAAATGGAGTATCTAGTATTCCATATGATATTTGGTCTTTAATAGTTTCGATCTGGTCGCGTTCAGATGTTATTTTGTTGCTAGGTGTTTCAGGTGCTCTCGCATTACCTTTGGTTAGATTGCTCTCATCGGCGAGAATCGTTACAAATATTGATGGTATTGAGTGGCGCAGAGAGAAGTGGAAAGGGCTTGCAAAGCATTATTTACGTTTTTCTGAGAAGTTGGCGGTACTTTTTTCTCATGATGTTGTAGCAGATAATAGTGTCATTGGGGACTATGTAAAGCGAACATATGATGTTGATAGTCATGTCATTGCCTACGGCGGTGATCATGCAATGTCCGTCGAAAGAGATTCTATTGCCAATTTTAATTTACCAAGTAGTTATGCATTTTCTGTTTGCCGCATCGAGCCAGAAAATAATATTCACATCATCTTAGATGCGTTCTCCAGAACCCCATCCAAGTCAATTGTGATTATAGGTAATTGGGATAGCAGTGAGTATGGATTGAATCTTAAAATTAAATATCGTGATTTCACGAATTTAATTTTGTTGAATCCTGTGTATGAATTATCAAAACTGAAAACGTTTAGACAGAATGCCTCGTATATTATTCATGGTCACTCTGCTGGTGGAACGAATCCTACCTTGGTTGAGGCTATGCATTTTGGAAAGATTATTTTAGCTTTTGATTGTGATTTCAACAGAAGCACAACAGAAAATAAAGCACTTTATTTTAAAGATAGCAATGATTTGCTAGCGTTAATACATGCTTGTGATTTGCAAAAGTTCGAAAATATTGAAGCATTTATGAAAGAAATAGCAGAGCGCCGATATACTTGGCATATTGTTGCACAGCAGTATTTTTCATTAATGTCTTCTTAACTTCACAACTTACTCTCCCGATCCATCTTCTCAATCACATCCTTCCACAAACGCACCGTGGTGGCGCCGCCTTTTCTGGTGGTGCCGTTGGGTAGCCACAGGTCGTCGTCGTTAAAGCTGTAGACTGGCACGAGGTCGGTGCGGGCGGAGCCGCGTTTGATTTCGGGGATGAGGTTGTCGAGGATCCAGGGGTCGGCGTCGGGGGTGGGGTAGTAGGCAAGGACCATGTGGGTTTCGCCGATGTTGATGGCGCGGACGTAGGTGATGCGCAGGCGTTCGACCGGGACGCCGAGTTCTTTTAAAGTCATATATTTAGCGATGGCGTAGTCTTCGCAATCGCCGCCTAATGAGGCGACCAATTCAACAGGGGTTGCCCAGTAGTCTTCCACGCCCCAATGTTCCATATCTGAGAAGTACGGCACCTGATTGTAGAAATCATTGGTTTTGCGTAAGAAGGGTGACTCTAGCTGGATATCTTTGGACTTTAACAAGGTGGCCGTAAAGTTGGGACCGGCGGCGGTTTTCATTTGGCGCACGGTCACTTGCATGACTTGCAGATGGCCGACGGCGGCGTTACCAAAGCGCTTGGTTGCCCACGCATATAATCCGCTCGTAAAGTCGACTAACCCAGACATCGCCGGCGAGATCAGCAGGCAGCTGAGTACCAAGGGTACGACGACATAGCGGATTTTTTTTGAAACGGCCATTGGTGGAACTTTGCTTGGGCTAGGGTAAATAAAACGGATTCTCGGTGTCGTTGGTGGCAACTGCTGATGTGTGTTGGACATGGGTGCTGCCAATCAGGTCGCTACGTGTTCACACTACGCATCATACATGGATGAAACGCTGTTGACGAAGAGCATTTATTCGCTTTCTTTGTATGTTGATTTACATTTAACGTTTGTCTTAGCGAGTGTAGAATAAATTTGCAAAAAAATCATTGCTTATGCCTTGAAAAGGATCAATTCCGTATTTCTCCACACAGGGAACAGCGATCAAATTTATAATTCTGACTACTTAATTTTTTTATATTTCATCAGCGATGTCCCAACATACTCCCCCGGTAGTCAAGCATCAGGCGTTTGAGGCCTTAAAAATTCCGAGTTTTCCGATCTTTGTGGCGACGTTTGTGCTGACGATGATGGCGGATAACGTTGAGCATGTCATTAGCTACTGGGTTGCCTTTCAGAAGTTTCAGTCGCCAACTTTGGGTGGCTTTGCGGTGATTTCGCATTGGTTGCCGTTTTTATTGTTTTCTGTGGGCGTGGGGGCACTGAATGATCGCTTTGATTCGCGGCGTTTGATTCAAATCGGTGGCGGTTTGTTTGCGTTGGTGTCGTTGGGGTGGGGCTATTTCTTTGTTACTGATACGTTGACGATTCCGTGGGCGATGGCGTTACTGGTGTTGCACGGATTTGCGGGGGTGTTCTGGATGACGTCCAGTCAGGTTCTGCTGTATGACATCGTGGGTGTTGAGAAGCTGGCGAGCGCGGTGCGTTTAAATGCGACGGCGCGGTATTTTGGGGTGCTAGTGGGGCCTGGCGTGGGCAGTTTGATTATGTCGACGCTGGGACCAGCAAAAGGGATCTTTTTGAATGCGGCGTTGTATTTGCCGTTGCTAATCTGGTTAATGAGAGCACCCACGCCGCATCGCAATAAGCGTTTAGAGCAGTCGGCAGCGCGTCGTGTGAATGGCTTGATGGATATCTGGCAGACGATTCTGACGGTGAAAAAAATTCCGACCTTGGGCGTGATGATTTTGTTGTCGGGGGCGGCATCCTTTTTTGTGGGGAATAGTTATCAGGCACAGATGCCGGGCTTTGCGACGGATCTGGGGGGGATTTCTCCGGGGTTGGCGTATTCGATGTTGTTAGCGGCGGATGCGGCTGGGGCCTTGTTTGCGGGGATTACGTTGGAAGCGGGGTTCAGATTCACACGCGTGACACCGACCGCGGCGATGGGCTTTGCAATGGCGTGGGCGGTGGCGTTGGGGAGCTTTGCAACGACGCGTAATTATCACCTAGCGTTGGTGTGTTTGTTTGCTGCGGGCTTTTGTGAGTTGTCGTTTAGCAGTATGAATCAGACGATTGTGCAAATGAAAGCGCCGGATGCGATTCGTGGGAAGGTGCTGGGCTTGTTTGGGATGTCGTCAGCAGGCTTGCGATTATTTAGTGGAATTTTTGTGGGACTGATTGGTAGCAGGATGGGGATTCATTGGTCGATGCTGGGGGCGACGGTGGTGTTTTTTACTGTGGTACTGGGCTTGATGGTGTTGAATCGTGCGGGGCGGGTGCAACCAGCTAATCCTTAGTGTGTCTCAGCTCCCCCACCTAGGCGGGGGAGGGAGCGATATCGCCTCTTTTGCGGTGATGTCGATCACGCATTATTAGCATGAGATCGAGGTGCGTCTAGTGACGAACCTTACGCGCAAACCTGATGCATCCAACCATGTGTATCGACAGCAGTACCATGTTGAAGCGCCAGCAGTGCTTCGCGCAATGCCATTGTCACTGGACCGTTTTGACCGTTGTTGATCTGGATTTCAAAGTTCTTCGCCTTTGCATGACCGACCGGGGTAATAACCGCTGCGGTGCCACAAGCAAACACCTCAGTCATGTTGCTGGAGGCGATGTCATCGCGCCATTGTTGGACCGTGAGTTTGCGTTCTTCCACTTCATAACCAAGGTCTGACGCGATTTGCAGCAAGCTGCGGCGGGTGATGCCGGATAACAAGGTGCCGGTCAGTTCTGGTGTCACCACCCGTTTTTTGTCGCCATCTTGGTACACAAAAAACAGATTCATCCCACCCATTTCTTCAATGTTCTCGCGATTAACCGCATCTAGCCAAACGACCTGATCGCAGCCTTTTTCGAGGGCTTGAGATTGTGCAACAAGGCTCGCTGCATAATTACCTGCACATTTTGCTTCGCCTGTGCCGCCAGGTGCAGCGCGCACGTAGTCTTCGCTGATCCAGACCGTGACTGGTTTGACACCTTGTGGGAAGTAGGCACCAGCAGGGGAGGCAAATAACACGAACAGATATTCGTTGGCAGGACGTACGCCCAAGAATGGATCCGTTGCAAACATCAGCGGACGTAAGTACAGACTTTCGCCGACTTTTTTAGGTACCCACTCTTTATCAATCGTAATGAGCGCATCAGCTGCTTCCATAAATAAAGCTTCAGGAATCGCTGGCATCGCCAGACGGGCCGCGCTCAGATTAAAACGCGCGCTATTGGATGCTGGGCGGAAAGTCTTAATGCTGCCATCAGGTTGGGAAAATGCCTTAAATCCTTCAAAAATCGCCTGACCATAGTGCAGCGCCGACGCCGCAGGATCAAGGCTCAAAGGACCGTATGCTTTTAATTCACCACGTTGCCACGCGCCATCGCGGTAAGGAATCACCACCATATGATCTGTAAAAATACGACCAAAACTAGGGTTAGCAATACGCTCAGCACGTTGCGCTTCGCTGACAGGATGATCGGAAGGCGTGATTAATAAGGTGGGTGTTGATGAAATCATAATTATTTGCAAGTCAAAATGAGGAAAACGAACAAAACGAAGGGCGAATTGATGAATTTCCTGGGGTTAGCGGGGAATATGGTGGTTACTCTCTAAGTTACTAAGGAACTCCTCCTATGTCAAACAGTCCGTACTTGCGCAAAACCGCCCTGGCTGCGTTTCAGCTCCTTGCCGCACTATTCGTGGATCATTCTAACCACAGTGTGACAGTTCACCCTTGTCGTCATTATCAGATTAAAATTTGTGCCCTTCACTGCAAGCCATGAGCGAAACAGATAATACTCGGGCAGTGCTATACGTATTTAATATACGAATCTTTAAATTCGATATTGGTTTGCGCTTTTTGAATTCAGTACGATTCCCTCTGTTACGTTGAAGTACGTTGAACTACGTTGAAGTTAATCGCGTAACTGCGTTGAAATAGATTTTTTCTTATTTCCGCCGGCATGTAAAACTAAAAATATTGGGGACAGAATGAAACAAAAAAAATTGAGTTGGCTCATTGGGGGATTGTTTACACTTCCGGTGTTAAGTGCGATGGCACAGCAAGCGCCAGCGGCAAAGGAAGAAGTCGTTCAGCAAGTGACGATGGTTGGTGTGCGCGATTCGATGAACAGTGCGACTGCGATCAAAGAAGCGTCTAACAATATCATGGAGGTGGTTTCTTCCGAAGATATTGGCAAGTTACCAGATACCACGATCGCTGAATCCTTAGCGCGCCTGCCAGGCTTGCAGTCTGGTGTCGATCGCGGTAACGCCAGTCAGATTGTGGCACGCGGACTGGGTCCACGCTTTATTGCGGCAACGCTTGATGGCCGTGAACTTGCCTCACCAGAACCCAATCGTGCAGTACGTTTTGAGCAATTTCCTTCTGAGTCTCTTACTGGCGCGGCCGTGTATAAAACACAGTCTGCTGAGCTCATTGAAGGCGGTATCGCGACAACGATTGATCTGCACACCGTTTCACCACTCAATTTTAAAGAGCGCCAATTCACGCTCAAAGCGGATGGTTTGTACGCACCGTTAGCGAATGGCATTGATGGCGCAAAAAGCACCGGTCCACGCTTAGGGACTTTGTATGTCGATCAGTTTAATAATCACACCTTGGGTGTGGCATTTGCGGCGAGCTATCAAAAACAACCTTCATTAGAAGTGATGAAAGAAAGCTGGGGTTTTAATACTGGCGGTAGCGCTGGCCCAGTCAATGGTAGTAATGGACAACCGGTACAGACACCGTGGGGTTTTCAGGACTCGGTCAAACGTGGTACCGATACCCGTAGCAGCGCACTGGCAAAAGTAGAATGGAAACCGTCACCAGACGCGATCATTACCGCTGATGCGTATTACGAAAAACAAGCGATTTTAGAGCCAGAAATTTCCCATTATTACCAAGGGGCGATCGGTAACTGGAACGGCGGTAACAGCGCTAACTATAGTAATCCGACGATTGTCAATGGTGTGGTTACTGGCGCGACGGTGTCTGGTGTTACCGTAGACAATAACGACAATTTGTGGACGCAAGATTCACATACCTTTGCAACGGGATTGAATGGCAAATTCAAATCTGGCCAATGGAAGTTTGAAGGCGATTTGTCTACATCGTCTGCAAGCCGTGATAGCTCATGGGAGAGTCTGCAGCAGCAACTGTCGACCAATCCAACGTTTAGCTGGAGTAACGGTGTTCAGAATTATTCACTCAATGGTGCGGTCACGGGCAATCCTGCCTTGTATAACGCACCATGGAATATGAGTATCAACACCATCGGTCATGTGAAGGATGACATGACATCGCTTCATTTGAATGCGATTCGTTCAATCGATAACCTGGGCGATGTCAAGCAAATCAAATTCGGTGTGCGGGCAACGGATCGTGAAAAGAGCTATAACCAACTCACTTACTCTGTGAACCCATTGCAGGCAATACCAAACTCTGCGTATAGCACCGTGCATGTGAATGGTTTGCCAGACTTTATTGCGTTGAATGACTTTAAAGGGGCAGCGACAGCTGCTTTTGGATCGAACGTATTTAATACAGCAGGCCGTACGCCAACCTTGGACGATCAGGAAGCCGGCTGGAATGTCAAAGAACGTAGTGAGTCGTTCTATACGCAAGCCGACCTTGATGGCATGATGTTTGGTAAAGACTACCGCGGTAATCTGGGTCTGCGTTTTGTGCGCACGACACATACCAGCGCGGGTGTTCAGTCAATCAACGGCGCGCCAGCAACCCCGGTTTCTGTGGATGGTTCGGATACTGAAGTATTGCCGAGTATGAATCTGATCTTTACGTTAGATGCACAACAAGAGCACCAGCTCCGGTTTAGTCTGGCGCGTGCCATGTCACGTGCGCCGTTGGATGAGTTACGCGCATCGCAAGCGTTGTGGTTCCCATCGCCAGGATCACAACAGCCGGTGACGGGTAGTGCGGGTAATCCAGGCTTGAAACCGATGCTGGCAGATCAGATCGATCTGGCTTATCAATGGTATTTTGGTAAAGGCTCATTGCTGTCGGCAGGCATTTTCTTTAAGAAAATGGATTCGTATATCAAGATTGTTGAAAACCAAGGCACGATCAACGGTCAGAGCGCTTTAATCTCGCAATCGGTGAATGGTAAAGGTGGTGAGGTCCGTGGTCTGGAACTGGTCTATCAACAAGCATTTACGAGCTTGCCAGCACCGTTTAATGGCCTGGGTATCTTCAGTAATTATGCTTACACCACCAGTAACATCACCGAATCCAATGGCGGGGCAACGTTCCCTGTTGATGGGTTGATGAAAACCAATGCAGGCCTGACCTTGTGGTACGAGCATGACGGCTTTGAAGCCCGTCTGGGAGCGACTTATCATAGCGCCTTCACTCGTGATCCTTCTTGGACCGCTGGTCAGTTCATTATCAATGGTGCAGAAACAAACTTGAGTTTTAATCTGTCCAAACAGATTAGCAAAAACCTCCAGGTGCATTTTGGGGCGGATAATCTGACGAATCAAAAACTGGTGTATACCGATCCAAACAATCAATACATCCAGCAAATTCGTGAATTTGGTCGTCGTTATAATGTCGGTGTGAGCTATAGAATGTAAAAAGTGACATCATTTTAAGCGCCATAAAGAAAAACTCACCAATGCAAATTGGTGAGTTTTTTGCTTTGCAACGTGGGTATCTACATGTTCTTTTTTAGGGAGGCGCTATCATTCCAGCTCAGCGCTCAGCGCTCAGTGGGCTGCTGATAGAGATTTGCCGCCACATCACGCAATGTAGACAGCATGGCTTGAGCACCAGGCGATAATTTGTGATGTTTGCGCGTAACGATGCCGTACCAGTCCATGCGTAATCCAAGATCATACGGCAGCACTGTGAGCAGTCCAATATCGATATAAGGACGCACTAATTCTTCTGGAAGGGCGGAGATCATATTGCTGCCGATGAGTAAATTCGTAATCATCGGCAAGGCCGTTGTCTCTACGGTTTCAATCGGTTGATCCAGACCATGGGATAAAAATAACGCAGTTAAACGGTCACGCAAGATACTACCGGCGGGCGGCATGATCCAACCTTCATTGACCAATTGTTCTAGCGTTAAATCCGGTTCGTTCACCAGCGGGTGAGCGGCACGTGCAATCAGGCTATGCGGCTCATCTGTTAGCGGCTCAAAATTAAGTTCATTAGCGGAATCAGAATCAAGAATGCGGCCAATAACCATATCCAGTTCACCCGCACGCAGACGAGCAATGAGCACTTTGCTAGAATCGACGGTGATTGAGACATGGACTCGCGAATACCGTGATTTTAATAACTGAACAGTCTGCGGCAGCAGATTAATCGATGGCGTCATGACTGTGCCGACGGCGACACGACCACTAAGACCAGAGAGTAATTCCATGATCTCCTGATGTGCTGCATCCATTTCAGACAGGGCAGCACCTGCGCGTCGGATCAGGACTTCGCCATAGCTGGTTGGAACGACGCCACGTGGCAGACGGTCAAATAGCGGAACGCCGAGCGCATGCTCAAGTTCACCTAATAATTTGGACGCAGCGGGTTGCGTCAGATTGGCTGCTTGTGCTGCATGAAGGATGGAGCCATGGCGACCAAGTTCTACCAGTAACACAAGGTGACGGGTTTTGAGGTGAGAGCGAACAAAACGATCGGCGCGGGGATCAGACATGCAGTAGCATCAATAGAATGTTTAGTGAGTACTATTCATGATAAAGCTGCGAGCGACCACCGTCAATTAAGATGTCTGTCGCGTTGATAAAGCGCGCTTCATCGCTTGCCAGAAATAAGGCGGTATAAGCGACTTCTTCCGGTGTGCCGATGCGTTTGCATGGCAATATCGCCGCCTGACGTGCCGTTTCTGCTGCAGGATCGGGGCAGCTATTGAGCCAGTTTTTGACATTGTCCGTCATGATTAAACCAGGCGAGATCGAATTGACGCGAATACCACGCGCTGCGTACTCAATCCCCAAGGACTTCGTTAAGCCAATTAACGCATGTTTCGCTACCGGGTACGGAAAACATCCAGGAATAATTTTATGACCATGGACGGAGGCGATATTGACGATACTACCTGCGCCTTTGCCCAACATGGAAGGTAAAACAGAACGCGCCGTATTCCATGCACCTTCCAGATCAACGGCAAAACAGCGCTGCCATTGTGCTGGGGTCATTTCAAGCGGTTCAGAAAATACATCCATACCCGCATTATTGATCAACACATCGACCGGACCGAAGCGCGCAATCGTCTGGTCAACGAGTTGTTGCATGGAGGCGGGATCAGAGACATCGGCTTCGATAAACAGAGAACGGTCTTTATCCATCGTTGCGATCATTTCAGCCGCTGCGTCATCAAATCGGTGGCTGTTAAAGACGACGTACGCGCCTTCTGCTGCAAACAGGGTGGCAATGGCACGGCCGATGCCACGTGTGGATCCGGTGACGATCGCCACTTTATTGAGTAATCTGTTAGTCATTGTCGTCTTTATGCTCGTTGTGTTTTCTGTTGATGTTTCTATTGTTGTGTTTCTAGTGTTGCGTAGTATTGCGTTGTGTTGTGTTGTGCTGTGCCGTACAGAATCTTATGAACGATTGCCACGCGTTTTCAGTTGATCCAATAACACCGCCACGAGCAAAATCAAGCCACGCATCAGATACTGATAAAACGCATCGATATCCATTAAGTTCATGACGTTTTCAACGGTACCCATGATCAGCACACCGATCAACACACCAAAAATTTTTGCCTTGCCACCTTGCAGCGAGACACCTCCCAACACGCAGGCCGAGATCACATCCAATTCAAATCCTTGCGCAGAATTAGGTTGTCCGCTAGTGATGCGGGAGGCCAGAATCAGGCCCGCCATGGCCGTTACCAGACCTTGCAACAAGAAGATCCAGACACGCAGACGTTCTACTTTGACGCCCGCCAGACGTGCTGCTTCTGGATTGCCGCCGATGGCCAAGGTGTTACGGCCAAAGACCGTATGATTAAGGAGAACGCTAAAGACAATGAAGCACGCGCCAGTGACCAACACTGGCAAAGGTAAGCCAAACAAACGACCATCACCAAAGCTGATAAAGCCCTCATCGGCAATCCCGACCGCCTGACCGTGCGAAACGATAAATGCCAGACCACGCACCATCAGCATCGTTGCCAAGGTTGCGATTAATGCATTTACACGCAGATAGGCGATCAACACGCCGTTACCCGCACCAATCAAGGCACCGGCCAATAAACCGCCACCGACTGCCAGAAAAATGCTGTGGGTGTGTTCCAAAATAATCGCGCCTAACACCCCAGAAAAGGCAATGGTCGAACCAATCGACAAATCAAAATCACGCGAGGCCAGGCACAGCATCATCGTGCAAGCCACCATGCCGATTTGCGCCACGGAGAGCATTAGGCCAATGATGTTGGTTCCTGAGAAAAAATTCTCGACGGTGAGCGATAAGACGATAAACAACACGATGTAGCCCAGGGTCATGCTGTGCTCAACGAGCCAATGACGGTATTGATTGAGCTGGTTCTGCGTTTGTTGTTGAGCCTGGTTTGGCGATGGCTGATTCATGGCAGCGTCCGGTTTCGCGTTAAAAGAATTGGCGGTAGTCATAATGGTTAATTTCTGTAGGTAGTAGTCGGCAAAAAAGTGGGGCGTCTATCAGAGAGTCAGCCGTTATGCGGCTTTATCCAGTGCGAGACTTAAAATTGCCGTTTCGTTCGCATTGGCACGGTCTAACTGTCCGCTGATTTTTCCATCTCGCATGACGACAACGCGATCAGAAATACCCAGCACTTCAGGCAACTCCGATGAGACAACGATGACGCAGCAACCGCGTTCAGCGACTTCATAAATAATGCGGTAAATTTCATTTTTAGCACCGACGTCGATGCCACGTGTGGGTTCATCGAGTATCAATACTTTCATGCCTGGTTCTGCTAGCCAGCGTGCCAGGATCACTTTTTGCTGGTTCCCGCCAGAGAGAAGACGAATTTCCTGATCACGGTTCGGTGTTTTAATTCGCAGCCGTTGAATAAATGCATCAGCTAAAGCGGCTTCTTTTTTGTGTCGTAAAAACAGCCCACCCAATAAGTCATGTCGACGGCAACTGATGTTGATGTTTTCTGAAATCGAGGCTTGCGCGAGGATTCCTTGTTCTTTTCGATCCTCTGGGCACAAGACGATACCCGCATCAATGGCGGCAGAGGGACCTGAACCGGCAACGGCGACACCGTCAAGTTCGACCTTTCCGGAGAGTCGCTGATCGGCGCCATAGAGTAAGCGCATCAGTTCAGTTCGGCCTGCCCCCACTAATCCAAAGAAGCCAACGATTTCACCGCGCTTGACACTGAAATTGTTTGCTTCAGGCGAGTCTTTGCCGCTGAGGGCGACAATCTTGAGGCGATCTTCGCCGACCTCACGCGGGCGATAGTCGTAGATATCCGTCACATCGCGGCCGACCATGTCGCGGATTAAGGTATCGCGTTGAACTTGCGCCATCACGGGATGGGTAACGATCTTTTTCCCATCTCTGAAAATCGTGCAGGTATCGCATAATGCATACAACTCTTCCAGGCGATGCGAAATATAAATCAAGGTTTTGCCATTAGCGCGTAGTTCACGAACTAAGCGGAAGAGCACTTCACTTTCAAGATGCGACAGGCTGCTTGTCGGTTCATCAAACGCAATAATTTGCGCATTTTGCATGACCGCTTTACAGATTTCTACCATCTGCCGCTGTGCAATCGATAAGTCAATGAGACGCGCGTCAGGATCGAGATCGACGCCCATTTCCGTCAAACGCTCTGCAACAATACGGCGCGCTTCTTTTTTATTGACGATGCCTAAGCGTGTCGGAAGACGTCCCATCAGGATATTCTCAGTGACGGTCAGCTCCGGAACATATTGCAATTCTTGATGAATCACGGCAATCCCCGCCGCAATCGCGTCTGCCGCAGAACCGAACTGGCACACTTTACCACCGACCACCAAACGGCCACCATCAGGGCGATACTGCCCCCCCAGAATTTTTAAGAGTGTTGATTTGCCCGCACCGTTTTCACCCAGCAATCCATGGACTGTGCCTGCATGTGCTTCAAAGCTGACGCCACTTAAGGCTCTGACGCCAGCAAAATTCTTTGATACCTGATCAAATTGCAAGTAAGCCAACGTCATTTCACAATCCATTCTGGGCACGTAATTGCGCTTGGTTGCGCCGGGTCATTAATGTTCCTGATGTCAGTGTCACCGCTGCAGGTGCTTGTTGCTCAACAATCCATTTGTACATGTTCATCGCGGTTTCGTAACCGTGACGTTTTGGGCTGATTAAGACGGTGCCGTAGAAACCAGTCGCAGCCGGCTTAACAAATTCGTTCAGTGCCGTTTTGCTGCCGCCGATGCCAATACCAATGATGGCATCGCTTTTGAGCGCATGACTTTCTGCTGCCCGTACTGCGCCCAGCACCGCTTCATCATTCATCCCGAAAATGATCCAATGTTTGATGTGTGCCTGTTTAGTGAATGCGATATTGGCGGCGTTAAATGCGCTTTCGGTGTCGGTTTTACTTTGGGCGGCATCAAACATATTGGCCACTGGGAAGCCAGCTGCTTTTAAGGCATCGACGGCGCCCTGAGTTCTATCGTGCGCAGTTGGCAGCTGGTCATAGGACATGCGCAAGGCGCCGACCTCGGCGGCTTTCCAATCGCGTGCCTTCATTTCTTCCAGCAGACCTTCACCCACTTGCTTACCAATGTTGTATCCCGAGATTCCCATATAAGGAATGCTGGCGATTGGCTTACCTGCGCCATCAATCAGTTGATCATCGACGGCGATGACTTTTAGCCCATTACGTTTGCTAGTACGTTCAATGGCCATACCTAATTTGACATCGGGCGCACAAATGATGAAACCTTGTACTTTTTGTGCCGCCAAATTATCAATGGCAGCCATCATTTTTTCACCATTCGGGATGCCAATTTTGACTAAGGTAAAACCCTTTTCAAGCGCTGCCTGATCAGCAAAACGCCACTCATCCTGAAACCATGGCTCTTCTGCCTGCTTGACTAAGAAGCCGATTTTGATAGGGGTCACTGGTTTAACCGGTTCTGCGGCAAAGCCAACAGAACTGACCAGAAGGCCAGTCAAGACGGGAAGGATGTGTCTGAATATGCTTGTAGTGTGCTTCATGTTTTATCTCCTGATTATTTTTTACTGATCTATTTTTAACGTCGTTAATGGCCTCTTTCCGGCTGGTGCGTGAGGTCATTAAATAAGGTGTCGGCAAGCCCGGTTGTGTGAGGGAGCTTGATGCTGAACAGACTGCCAGCACGTGGCATCTCCTGCTGTTCTTGCGGTGTCATGTCTTGTCGTGCGGTGGTCACCATCAGCACATCTAAGTTAGGACCACCAAAGGCGGGGCAGGTCGGATTTTTAGTGGGAACACGGAATTGATTCATGACTTTTCCGCTCGGATCATATTGCACGATTTGTCCCGCGCCCCATTGGGCGTTCCATAAACAACCATGTCGATCGATGACAGATCCATCAGGAAACGCGGGGGCGCCATTGACATCGCTGACATGGACAAACTGACGGACATTTTTTACACGTGCAGCACTTGCGTCGTAATCACACTGCAAAATGCGACGCGTCAGTGTGTCACTGAAATACATCGTCGCACCATCTGGGCTAAAGCAGATGCTGTTAGCGATAGCGACAGCAGGTAAGGCCAGTCGACGTAATCCAAAGCGTGTTGAGTATTGATAAAAGCTACCGATCAACCGTTTTTCTGGTGATTCGTTGATGGTACCAAAAACAAAATTGCCACTGCGGTCAGTACGCCCATCATTAATGCGGGTGCGGGGTTCGGCAGCATCAACGGCGACCAGCGATTGCACATGCAAATTCCGGCTGACCATATTGCTGATCGTCTGTCCAGGGCCACTGACACTGTTGCTGCCGCTGGCGCTAGTGGCGACATCCGACTCATTGGCAACGCAAATACGCTTGGTCATGCCGAGCAATATACGACCTGATTCGCAATGTGCCATGGAGCCGACACGGTCTGGTAATTTATAGTTTCGTAGTTGATCGGTGGACCCAGACCACGCATGGATCGTCGATGACTCAATGTCTGTCCACCACCAAGACTGACTGTTTGCATGCCAGATCAAACCCTCACCCAAAACCGCTTCCTGAGCGAGTGCTAATGACATCACGTTATTCGATAGGGTGTTAGTGCTCGCGCTCATCAGTGTTCTTTTGTTAATTTGTCTCGTGTATTATTGGCGGTGCTGGCGCTGCGTCGGCATCAGTACTCATCCAGTTTTGCTTTTGCGAAATATATTATTGCAAGCAGCGCCATATCAGACAAATATATTTTTTATTGTCATCTATATTGTTTTGTTATAGATGAGCCAGAACCAACACAATGCCCTTTGTTAGTGCGAAATTGTCTTGTCAGACGTTTTAGCAGGGATGCTCAGTTGATAAACCGGTATGAGTCTGACCTGATGTAAGTCCGCGATTTGTGCTGCGCCTTTGAAGTCAGGACGACTCTCTTTTGGTAAATAGATCGGCGCATCAGCACGCAGGGGCAAGACAGATAGGGTCAGCGTCGATGCGGGTTGCGTTGCTAGTTTGGTGGCATATTGTCGGAGTCCGACCTGCCAGCCATAGCCTGAGTAATACCAGTCATCGATTAATTCAACGCCACTGAACAGACGGCCAATATCACCGACAAAATCGATCGACAGTAAGACGTCTGCGACCCCTGGTGATGCCAGTGCTTTTTGCAATGATAAGTTCGGGAGGGAGAGTTGCCATGCCGCTGCTGCACTAAAACTCTCGGGCTTTGGTTCTAGTGCGGCTTTAGCGAGACCGCCTGTCATAACCGCTGCGACTGGTTTTGCCTCACGGAGTAATGATGCGTTGACCGTCAGGTCGACAGCAGGTTGTTCCGCCTCGATGACCTGAAAGATGCCTTTATCGGCCATTTCATGTAGTTGTGGCAGGGTGTTTTTCAGCGCGCCAGTAGCGATGGCTGGAAAAATCTCCACATGGAAGCGGCGATTATTGGTCGAACGTAATTCCAATCCACGTTGTGTCAAATACGATTGCTGCTCGCTGATGATTAACCGGCGTTGTCCTTGCAGATCGCCGATGGTTAAGTGGCGGGCCTGTTGCTCGGTCAGGATAAGGAGACGCACAGGTTTTGCGTTGGGGCGTCGAATCGTGACAGTCATATCGCTACCGGCGTGGATATGATCGATCCTGAGATGTCCGTTGTCTTGTGTCAGCGATGCATTAGGCGCGCTGATATAAGCGGCGTCGCTGGCATTAAAACCAAGTTCAACCGGAATATCCCCTGACGCGGCAAATACAAACGTCATCCCGTTTGTACCGTGATCTAGCGTTGCGATAGGTTGTGCAGTTGCATAACGCAGGGTGGTACCTCCCACGTCCAGATTCAGAGGCCAGATGAAATAGCGGCCATCTGCAATCGTCACGGGTGAATGCGGGAAATCGATGGTTTCTGAATTTAACTTCACAGAAAAACGAACTTCAGGATGCGCCGCCATTGCATATTGCCGCACGTGATTGTTGACGAATAAAAAACCATGATCGCCTTGACTACGTACTGACCAACGCAGTGGATGTAAATCCGTCTCGTTGGCGGGGACTTGCTCTGGTTTTTTGACGATCATCGGTGCCAGTGAGGCACCAAAGTCGTTTAAAAAGTAATGGTAGGGACGTAATAATTCTAGGACTTCGCGTTGTTGTCCGTCAGGGCCTAATGGCGCCTGAAAGTCATAGCTGATCATTGGTGTATCGTTATAAGCACCGCTCATTGAGCTTTCCTGCAACGAGGTACCTGCACTCGTCATTGGATTGCGGCCGCCATGAAACATGTAATAGCCAAGCAAATTGACACCAGATCCCAGTTGTACCGGCAACATGGAGGCAATGTCATCACCGGAGACAACCGTGCGACGACGATACATCGCTGGTAAGCCAGCACCATATTCTGCACCTAAGAACGGTGTCAGATGCGCATCGGCTTCTGCGGTGCCAGGGGCGGTGGCGACGGTTTGTGCGCCTAAGTCGCCACTGACTCGGCTATCAAATCGGAAAGCATAGGTTTCTTTCGGTGGTAATTCCGTCGTCGAGACACCCCAAGGTTCATCTGGGTAACCACCAAAGACGGGAACCACTTCACCTTGCGGATAAATCGTGTTATCCCAGCCGGTGACGGTGTACATTGGTACATCCAGACCGACTTTTTGTGCCATTGCTTTGAGCGTTTTGATATGCTGCGCGCCCTGTTGTGGACCGTTTAGATTGTATTCGTTCTCTAATTGTACGCCGATGACAGGGCCACCTTGCTTCCAGAGCTGGCCTTTTAATTGTTGTGCAATTTGTGTATAAAGGCGTTCTACATAGTGCAAATACTGTGGGTCATCGCCACGGGTTGGCATGGCATTGACGACCCAATCTGGAAAACCACCATAGCGTACTTCTGCGTGCGACCACGGTCCCACACGCACCACCACCTTCAAACCGACTTTTTCGCAAAGAGCAATAAAACGGTGTAAGTCGCGATTTTTTTTCCAGTTAAACTGACCTTCATGTTCTTCATGATGGTTCCAGATAATATAGCTGGCGACGATATTGACGCCTGCTGATTTCATTTTCTGGAGTTCGGCCTCCCAAGTATTTTCTGGGCTGCGTGAGTAGTGAAACTCGCCCATCACGGGCAGCCATGGCTTGCCCGCTTTGAGCAGATATTGGTTATTGATTTCTAAGCGTTCGCCATTGGGAGCTATTGCTGAACCCATACGTAAATGCTGACTCTGAACCGGCACAGCAACACCACTTGCATCAATTTTTAGAAGTGCGCTATCTGGTCGTACCTCTGCGTGACCTACGGATAAAAAAAGTGAAGTGATCCATAGCGCTAATTGTTTTTTTTGGGTCATGCTGTCTCCGTACCGCTTGATTTTAATTTTTAAATTTTTTTAATTTTTAATTTATTTCCACGCCTTAACAAATTGACGTGCACGCTTTGCCACGTCTTCCGCAGTCATGCCTGGTGCGTAAAGGACAGAGCCCAGACCAAATCCTGCGGCACCTGCTTCGCGATAGGAAGGCATACGCTCAGGCGTAATGCCGCCAACCGGTAACAGCGGTAATGCTGGCGGTAATACGACCTTCATGGCTTTGAGTATGGCAGGTGTGATCAACTCAGCGGGGAAAATTTTCAATGCATCAGCGCCTGCATGGATAGCCGCAAAGGCTTCTGTCAGGGTCGCAATGCCAGGTAAGCAAAACAGTCCCAAATTTCTGGCTGCTTTGATGACGTTGACATCGGCATGTGGCATAACAATCAGTGTGCCACCCGCATCACGCACCTGAACAACCGCTTCTTGTGTCAGGACGGTCCCCGCACCAATGACCGCGTCTGCTGGCAAACAATGTCTGAGGAGTTTAATAGACGCTAACGCATTCGGTGAGTTGAGGGGGACTTCGATTAAGCGAAAGCCTTCTTCATAAAGTGCGTGGCCCACCGTCTCAACTTCCAAAGGCGTGATGCCGCGCAAAATGGCGACTAAGGGGAGGTGATTAAATGCAAGATCAAAAGGAGTGACAATGGATTTCATTTTATAAAAGAGACCATAAAAAAGTGAGGTAGCTTAACGTCCGTCTATGCTTCATTCAGACCAACTGCGCTGCGTTTGCGATATGCCATAGACCTTGTGGTGCTGTATTGGGTAAGACCAATGAATGCGTTTGTTCAACATTGAGTAGTGCTTGCTGATAGCGTTGGCATAAGGCAGTTTCACCAATAAGCACAAGCGGTGCTGAATCTAGCCCCGCGTCGGTGCGCCAGGCAAGACCTGCGTTGAGTTCATGTCCTATCAGTAAGCCGGATAGATAGTCGGTTAACTCAACGCCGTTTAATTTTTCTGTAATGCCCAGACTACGAACAGCGAATAACTGGTGGGTGAGCCCTGCTTGGCTATGGTCGCGTGCCGCTTCAACGCCTGCAATGAATGCGGCCGAGTTGTGTTCGTCGCTGTCGGTCGTCAGTAAGCGCCCCAATACTGAGTACTGACTTAAGACGGCAAATAACTCGCCCGTCATATGCGTCGCAAAACCGAGGATGCTGCCCTGTCTGACGTTGGCCCATTTGGAATGGGTACCAGGTAACACCAGACAGGCTTCTTGATGCAGAACCGGATACGCGTTGAGTGCGCCAACAATTTGCGTCTCTTCGCCGCGCATCACGTCGGGCGCGGCGTGGATGGGATTAAAAAGCAAGCCCGGAACGATATATACATCGGTAGACAAAGTGAGGGCAGTCGACACAGGCACATCAGCCACTGCGCCAAGCTGGCGGGCGATCTGATGACTGTTTGCAGGACAGTCGACATAGGGAACATCGATCCAGCCATGTTTGCTACCAACCATACCGCAGGCCAGGACAGGTAATTTTTTTCCGGCCTGATGGAGTTGTACTATCCAGTCACCAAGACATGCATTAAACGTCGAGGCAAAAGCGTCTTTCCCCTGCATGGAAGACGCGCCCAATTTTGCTTTCGCAGATGCGATAACAACGCCTCCCTCGCCGATGATGAACGATCTTAATCCTGTGCTGCCCCAATCAATCCCTATTAAACGGGCAGCAGCGATCTCAGCGCTCGTCAATGCGTCGCTTGTCTGGCTTACCATTCTGCAACGCTACCATCTTTATGGCGCCACAACGGATTACGCCAGTCGGGCGCATTCAGACTTGCTGCGATGACGCGCTCTTCATCTATTTCTACACCGAGGCCAGGTTTTGGCAAGGGATTAATGTAGCCATCGGTAATTTTAAAGTCTTCGCGATTGACAACGTAATCAAGGAGATCCGCTTCTTTGTTATAGTGAATCCCCATACTTTGTTCTTGCAGGACGGCATTGTGCGATACAAAATCGACGTGCAGACAGGCTGCAAGCGCAATCGGTCCGAGCGGGCAATGCGGTGCGAGCGCAATATCGTAGGCTTCAGCCATTGCGCCAATTTTGTAGCATTCAGTAATGCCGCCAGCATGAGACAGGTCAGGCTGGACGATGGACAAGCCTCCCTGACTGAATACCGATTTAAATTCAAACCGAGAATACATGCGCTCACCCGCCGCCAAAGGTATCGACGTGCTCTCTGCTAGGCGTGGATAGTATTCTGCTTGTTCGGCCAGTACAGGCTCTTCGACAAATAAAGGACGATACGGCTCCAGAGCACGTAACAACACTTTTGCCATTGGTGCTGCAACGCGACCATGGAAATCAATGCCGAATTCAATCGATGAACCAAACGCCGAGCGGATCTCAGCAATACGTTCTACCGCCGCATCGACAGCCGCGGCCGTATCAATGATGCCGAACTCTTCCGTGCCATTCATTTTGAAGGTGTCAAAACCGGCTTCACGTAGTTTGGCAATGCCAGCGATGACATCTGAAGGTCGATCTCCACCCACCCAACTATAGGTTTTCATCCGATCACGAACTAAACCACCGAGCAATTCATAGACCGGCAGTCCGTGCGTTTTGCCTTTGATATCCCATAATGCCTGATCAATCCCTGCGATTGCACTCATTAAAATGGCGCCACCGCGATAAAAGCCACCGCGATACATGGTTTGCCACAGATCATTAATGCGCGCTGGATCCTGACCGATGAGATAGGGTTCCATTTCTTTGACTGCTGCCTCAACAGTGCGGGCACGGCCTTCGATGACTGGTTCACCCCAGCCAACAACGCCTTCATCCGTTTCGACTTTTAATAGCATCCAACGAGGAGGAATCCGGTATGTAGTGAGTTTGGTAATTTTCATGAATTCGTTATTTGTCATTAAACGTGAACGATCTTAATCGGATTATCTAGATAGCAAATATGAATAATTTGCTCAGATGTATATGAAATTAGAATACGTTCGTGATCTTGAATGATGTTTTCTTATGTCACTTGATATTGCGGGAGACATAGAGAAAGGCCCCCAGCGCGTCTTGCACGCTAGAGGCGCTAGGTAGTCAGACAGAAAGCATCTGCATACGCCGTTGATGATTACTGTGCATACGCACCGAGTGCGGCGGTAAATTGTCCATTGGCATTCAGTGCACCCATCGTATAGCCTTGCCAGCCCGGATACGCTTCTGGCTCCCAGTAAAAGACGCCTAGGCCGTAGGTGCCCAGCGCTTTGTTTTTTGCGATGACGTCCGTCAGCATGCTGTGTGTCGCACTTGCTTGTGCGTAGTCCATGCCCACTTCACTAATGATGACGGGTTTGTTATAGCGCGCAACCATCTTGCTCATGTTTGCTGCCAGTTCTGTATCTAAGGTTTGCCAACTGGCAGCCGCAGGATAATGCGACATGCCAATCACATCCCAATTTGCTCCTGCCCCTTTGACGCCATCGAAAAACCACTGAAAATTTGCATTGTTGTAGCCATTAGCGAGATGCAAGATCACCTTTGCATTGGGGTACACTGACTTGCTGGCGTTGTAGCCACTGTTAATGAGTTGTGCTAACTGTCCGAAGTTAGATGTGCTGCCTAGGGGCCAGAGCATACCGCTGTTGATTTCATTCCCTACTTGTACCCACGTAACGTCAATACCATTCGTTTTCAGGTAGCTCAAAATGCCAGAGGTATGACCGTAGACGTGGGTATTAAGCTGTGCCAGCGTATCCTTTGCCCATGCTGCTGGTAAGGTCTGGTGCGCTGGATCTGCCCAGACATCGCTGTAATGAAAATCGATCATAATGCGTTGCCCCTGGGCCGCTGCTCGTTTTGCTTTATAGAGCACGTCCGCACCATCACACCAGCCGTTTGCAGGATTCACCCAGACGCGCAAACGGACTGCATTGACATTCATATTTTTGAGCAATACAAAGGGATCTGTTTTGACTTTGTTCACGTTATAGAACGCATATCCGCCGGCTTCTTCCTGATTGACCCAGCTGACATCAGCACCATAAGCAAAGGCACCTGTTTGTGTTTGCGCCTGGACGGGCAATGCCATTGCCGAGAGCGCTGCCGTGAATAAAAAAGCTTTCGCTAACTGTTTGGATTTCAACATTGTCTCCTGATGAGAAATACCAGATAAAGGCACTGGTTTTCTTTTTTTTAAATGGAATGGGTACTCACACAAAATCGATCAAGTGGATTCTGTGTAACGATACTAGCTGCGCGATGATGGCTTGCCGTATGAATTATTTGTGGGTTTGTATGCTGATTTGATATAGCAGAGGGGTAATCAATTAAATCAGCTTGAAGTTCGGATAGGATGGTTTATTACCTGTATTTTTTAGGCCAATGTACCGCTCATCTAGGCTGCCAATCATTTTTTATGTCCGCATTACTTAAAAAGGGCCCCATCGTTACCGTTATTTTTTCTCTTATTCTCATCGGCTTGCAGATCATCTGCAGCAGTAGTCTGGCCAGCGAAGTTACCATTCATCCATCGACAATAAATCGGGTAAATATCGGCTTGAAGAAAATGGGCTTACGGGTTGAGGGGCATGTAAAAAAATATGCGGTGACGTTGAATGTCGATCCTTCTCACTTATCGTCATCGCATGCGCTATTTGTCTTAGACCTGACAAGTATTGAACTTGGGACGGACGATTCTTATCGTGAATTGACAGGAAAGAATTGGTTTCATGTCGATCTTTTTCCAACGGTGATCTTTTCAGCAACCAGTATTAAATTTGTAGGGGGACATAACTATGAATTTACAGGCCCGCTCACCATCAAGGGACACACTAGAACCATTACAGCACCAGTCATACTGGTAACACACAATTAAGCGATGATCGTCGATGGTACGTGCGTTTTTTCTGGGAGTGAATTCGGAATAGGGGACGGTTCAACGATGGAATTACCATTCACTGCGGACAATATAGAACTACACTTTCATTTGTTAGCGCAGTCGCCGTCGTCGTTGTCAACGGCGCTACGGAAGAGTGTGGCTGACTAGTGTGGCTGACATAGCATGGTGCTATTTAGTGTTTTTTACATCGTTCCATTCTCAATGAAGTCTGTGCTTTGCAGAACCAAGAGAAAAAATTATGTGTTGTAGATTCCAAACAAAATAATTTATAAGAAAAATAATCGGTGTACCGCCCAGTGATAGGGTGAAAAAAGATTTTCAGTCACATTTTTTTGATTGCGCTCAGTCATAAACGCTATTTTTTCTGCTTCTTTTGTAGTCAGTAATGCGCTCTTTAAGAATTCTTTACTGATACGAATGAAAATTTAATTTCACTTTTGCTAAGTGTTAACCGCAAGCTGAGATAGAAAAGGCATTGGCTATACTTCGACTCCCATTTAAATATGCGTTGAGGAGACCTAGAATGAAAAAAAATTTAATGTCATGGAAAAAGTTGTGTGCTGCTGTATGGGCGATGACACTGGCGTCGGTGGCGCTGGCAGATGGCAAGCCAAATGTTGTGATTTTGGCGACCGGTGGAACGATTGCTGGTGCCGGTGCGGATGTCACGAACAGCGCCACTTATCAGGCAGCTAAAGTACCGGTGGATAAATTGATCGCTGGGATTCCGCAACTCAACGAGATCGCCAACGTGCATGGTGAACAGGTATTTCAGGTGGCTTCCGAAAGCTTGCGTAATGACAATTTACTGACCCTCGGTCGCCGCGTTTCTGAGTTACTCAAACGTGATGATGTCGATGGCGTAGTCATCACTCATGGTACGGATACCACCGAAGAGACAGCGTATTTTTTGAATCTGGTAATTCATAGCGATAAGCCTATCGTTGTCGTCGCTTCTATGCGTCCTGGTACAGCAATGTCCGCTGACGGCACGCTGAATCTGTACAACGCTGTGAGCGTGGCAGGTAATAAAGACTCCCGTGGTCGTGGCGTCTTGGTCGTGATGAATGATGAAATCAATAGCGGTCGTGATGTCGCAAAAACGATCAATATCCGCCCAGACGCATTCAAAAGCCCATGGGGTGACCTAGGGATGATCGTTGAAGGTAAAACTTATTGGTTCCGTCGTCTGGATAAGCGTCATACCTCCAGCTCTGAGTTCGATATCGATAAAATTAAATCATTGCCGTTGGTTGACATTGCGTACGCGAGTGGTAACGTCAATGACACCGCCTATCGCGCTTTTGCACAGGCTGGCGCCAAGGCCATTATCCACGCTGGTCCGGGTAATGGTTCCGTCAGTGGTACGTTGGTTCCAGTGTTGCAGGAATTACGTAGCAAGGGTATTCAGATTATTCGCTCTTCTCATGTGAATGGCGGTGGTTTTGTTTTGCGCAATGCCGAGCAACCTGACGATAAATACGATTGGTTGGTGGCCCATGACCTGAATCCACAAAAAGCACGTATCTTGGCAAGTGTTGCAATGACAAGTACAAATGACACCAAAGAACTACAACGTATTTTTATGCAGTACTAATTGCTTAACAGATTCTGTTTTAAGCGATATTGCACGTCAATAAGACCCCGCATTGGCGCGGGTGAAGTCAGCTGGTAAAAAAATCATGCCGTCATTGTGACGGCATGATTTTTTTATATCGACGAGTTTGTCGATAAGGAATACTTGATTCGATCCATGGTTCAACGTACACACCAATATGTAGCGATAAGGGATGTATTTTGCAATCATTAACTTGCCAATTTGCCTCGGTTCGATGACGATGCTAGATGTGAGTCACGCTTACTTATCAAAAAATTGTGTGTCGTGTTTTTAGAAGAATAAACAACTGCACCAGATCTGAGAATCGTTTTTACGCTCGTTGAATACGTTCAATCGGCATTATCAACCCGTCCCATCAATGACAGAACGAGTGAATCTGAGAGAGCGTTTGCTCAGTCTGCAGTGTTGTGGAAGGATGAAAGATAATGAGTAACATAACTACCCCGAACAATCAGTTCCAATATCAGATACAAGGTCAATATGAGCTACGTATTGAAGGGCGAATGATGATCAGCCGCGTCTGTGGACCTTGGAATATTCACGCTGTCAATGCGTATCGTGATGCAGCTGAAAGAATCATTCAGGCACTATCTGGTGCCCCTTGGGTTCTGCTTGCCGTGCTCAGTGGTGAGCCACTGCACACTGCAGAATCCATTGATGAGTTAGCAGAGATGATTCGTGGCCATCGTCAACTGGGGCGTTGCGGCACGGCACTCGTCTTTGAAGGGCCAATTGCTCTCGCGCGAATTCATCAGCTTATGTTGTCAAAGATGTACATTATGTCAGGTGAGCCACACTATTTCGCTAACGACGAGGCGTCTGCACTCCTCTGGCTCGAAAGACAACTGGCTGCGTAGCTGCCATTGTTTTTTATTATTGTATGAAAAAAGATTGGTTTCACCCCTTCAATGGTTCACTGAGTCTGATACACATTAATATCGTAAAATAATTCTCATGCATAGTGAGTGATATGTACGGCGGCTGATTCCAGTTGCCAGCTAACGAGGCGATGAATATGAATTTTGCCAGTGTCGAAGAAAAACTCTTGTTAAAGACTGCTTCGTTACGCAAACGCAGCAAAGAAGAGTTTATTTTGCTGTTAATGTGCGCACTGAGTATTCCAAGTATCTTCCCTTTTGCCATCTATCGTCTGACTCAGCATGCGTGGTTAGCCGCCATGGTTGATTTTTTCATTATGGGTTGTGTATTTGGCGTCATGACTTATGTCTGGCGGACTGGTCGGTTTAAACTTGCCAGTGTTCTGGTTTCGGTATTCTATTCTGCAGGGTTGGTCGCTGCAGTCAAAGTGAACGGGATTAGTCTGATTTCGTGGGCCTACCCGACAATGATTTCTGTTTTTTTTATTTCAAGCCCGAGAACTGCTATCATCATTAACGCGACATCTTTGTCGGCCTTGATGGTGATTCTGATGGGGCAGGTACCTTCGCTCAATCTGCTGACCATCATGGTCACGATTATATTAATTAATCTGTTTGCCTCTATTTTTTCGCTCCGGACGGCGATCCAGCACAGAGAGCTGAACCTGCAGGCTGAAAGAGATTTTCTTACCGATACAGGAAATAGGAGGGCGCTTGACGCTTACCTTTTGCGGTATTCGAAATCCAGAAAATCGCGTAATGAGTCCAGCATGCTCATGATCGACATTGACCATTTCAAACGAATCAATGACAAATTCGGCCACTTGGTGGGCGATGATGTGCTGTCGCGCATCTGCAGTTTGATGCGTACTCGCACCCGGGCTTCTGACTTGATGTTCCGCTATGGTGGCGAAGAATTTGTCGTCATTGTTGAATCAGCGTCTATCCAAGCAGCCGCTAAATTAGCCGAAGAGCTACGAACTCTTGTCAGCGAATCTGCCATCATTGACGATTATCCTGTCACGATTTCGATTGGCGTTGCACTCATGGACACAGATAAGGCACCTTCTGATTGGCTCGCTCAGGCTGATCGGATGCTTTATCTCGCTAAACAATCAGGACGCAATTTGGTCAAAGTCGTTGATTGATGATTTGTAAACAGTTAAGTATTTGTTGACGTCGTTATGTCAGGTATTTTTTTGTAAAAAGAGAATCATCGTTGTTTGCGTGATGACGAGAGCAGCGATTCTGATCGCCGCTGATGTGAACAATTGTTAAAGATAAATTATTCATTTAGCGTCTATTTCACAACTTCCGTAACGCGTATATCCGCTATTTTTGTAAAAACAATTTTGTTTCAGATATTGGAATGACGACCAGTTTTTGACCTCAAATATTGTATTAAGTCAGATTTGTGCTATAGCGAGTATATGCAGCTTAACGTCAATTTCGCACCATTCTGTGTGAAAACAGGTATTTTACCTTCTCCCCACATGGGGCGCGTTCAGCGCAGCGGCATCAGATATGTTAAGATTTTTTTGTTTTACAAAGAATATCTCGAATTGTTTTCTTACTTTTCGACAGTAATAACCACGAACGAGGATAGCCATGACGCAAATCTCTCGCCGTCAGTTTCTCAAGATAACCGGTTCAACGGTTGCAGGCTCTAGCCTGGCGCTGCTCGGATTTATGCCGACAGCAGCACTTGCGGAAGTGCGGCAATACAAGCTTTCTCGCACGACTGAAACACGCAATACGTGTCCGTATTGCTCAGTCGGTTGCGGCATTCTGATGTACGGACTGGGTGATGGCGCTAAAAATGCCACGGCCAGTATCATCCATATCGAGGGTGATGCCGATCATCCGGTTAACCGCGGCACATTGTGCCCTAAGGGTGCAAGTCTGATTGACTTCATCCATAGTCCAAACCGTTTGCTGGCGCCAGAATATCGTGCTCCAGGCGGTACAGAGTGGAAAAAAATCTCTTGGGATGATGCCTTAGATCGTATCGCCAAGCTGATGAAGCAAGATCGCGATGCCAATTTTGTGGAAAAAACCGCAGACGGCAAAACGGTCAATCGCTGGTTGACAACGGGTATGCTGGCCGCCTCTGCTTCAAGCAATGAGACCGGTTATCTGACCCACAAAACCATGCGTAGTTTGGGGATGTTGACATTTGATAATCAGGCGCGTGTCTGACATGGTCCGACGGTGGCAGGTCTTGCCCCGACGTTTGGCCGTGGAGCGATGACGAATCATTGGGTTGATATTAAAAATGCCGATGTAATTCTTGTCATGGGTGGCAATGCCGCCGAAGCACATCCTTGTGGCTTTAAATGGGTCACAGAAGCAAAAGCACATAACAAAGCAAAGCTGATGGTGGTTGATCCGCGTTTTACGCGTACCGCATCGGTTGCTGACTACTATGTGGCAACACGCACAGGAACGGATATCGTTTTCCTAGGCGCGATCATTAATTATTTGTTAACCAACGATAAGATTCAGCACGAGTATGTCAAGAACTACACTGACATGCCATTCGTCGTGCGCGAAGACTTTGCGTTGAATGATGGTCTGTATTCCGGCTACGATGAAAAAGCGGGCAAGTACACAGACAAATCCTCCTGGAGCTATGAAATTGGTCCAGACGGTTACGCTGTCGTTGACCCAACGCTGAACCATCCGCGTTGCGTCTATCAATTGATGAAGAAACACTATTCCCGCTATACGCCAGAATTGGTTTCCCGCGTCTGTGGTGTTCCGCCAGAAAAATTCAAGCATGTTGCTGAAACCCTTGCATCCACGGCAGTTCCTGGTCGTGCTGCAACGATTCTGTACGCGCTTGGCTGGACACATCACAGTACTGGGTCGCAAACGATCCGTGCTGGCGCGATGGTACAGCTCTTGCTGGGTAATATCGGTATCGCCGGTGGTGGTATGAACGCGTTGCGCGGTCACTCCAATATTCAGGGCTTGACGGACTTAGGTCTCATGTCGAACCTGTTGCCTGGTTATATGACCTTGCCATCCGAAAGTGAGCAGGATTTTGAAGCGTACATCGGTGTACGTGCTAAAAAGCCATTGCGTCCAAATCAGCTCAGTTACTGGAAAAACTACCGTGCGTTCCACGTTAGTTTGATGAAAACGTGGTGGGGTGATGCGGCCAAAGTTGAAAACAACTGGGGCTATGATTACCTGCCGAAGTTGGACAAGCCATACGACATGATGCAAGCCATTGAATTAATGCATCAAGGGAAAATGACTGGTTATGTCTGCCAGGGCTTTAATATTTTGGCGTCCGCGCCGAATAAGAAAAAAGTCTCTGAGGGATTGTCCAAGCTCAAATTCTTGGTCGTGATGGATCCACTAGCAGTCGAGACGGCAGAGTTCTGGAAACCTTACGGTGAGTTCAACGACGTTGATCCAAGTAAGATTCAGACCGAAGTTTTCCGCTTACCAGTCACCTGCTTCGCAGAAGAAAGCGGTTCGTTAGTCAGTTCTTCACGGGTATTGCAATGGCACTGGCAAGGTGCAGAGCCACCGGGCGAAGCACGTAGTGATATCGATATCATGTCAGGGATTTTCCTGCGCATGCGTTCGATGTACAAAACCGAAGGCGGTAAGTACCCAGATCCAATCGTCAATCTGACTTGGCCTTACGCTAATCCAAAATCACCGCGTCCGGACGAACTTGCTAAAGAGTTTAATGGTCGCGCTTTGGCGGATGTCACTGACCCGAAAGATCCAACGAAGGTTCTGGTCAAAAAAGGCGAGCAATTACCATCGTTTGCTATGCTGCGTGATGACGGTACTACGTCAAGTGGTTGCTGGATCTTTGCCGGTTCATGGACGCAAGCAGGTAATAACATGGCGCGCCGTGATAACAGCGATCCGACAGGGATTGGTCAGACGCTCAACTGGGCGTGGGCATGGCCTGCGAACCGTCGCGTGTTGTACAACCGTGCATCGTGTGACGTCAATGGCAAGCCGTTTGATCCAACCCGTAAGCTGATTGCGTGGAACGGTACCAACTGGGCTGGCGCTGACATCCCTGACTTTAAGGCGGATGAACCACCAGAAAATGGTATGGGGCCATTCATTATGACGCCAGAGGGGGTAGCTTGCTTCTTTGCCTCCAAAGGCCTCAATGAAGGACCTTTCCCAGAGCATTACGAGCCGTTTGAGAACCCACTGGGTTACAACCCATTGCATCCAAAAAATGCACGCGCCACCAGCAATCCAGCTGCGAGGATTTTTGCGGGTGATCGTGAACAATTAGGCACGCATGATGAGTTCCCGCACGTGGCAACCAGCTACCGGTTGACCGAGCACTTCCACTACTGGACCAAACACGCCAAGCTGAATTCGATTATTCAGCCTGAACAGTTTGTCGAGATCGGTGAAGAGTTGGCAAAACAAGTTGGTGTCAAAGCGGGCGATAAAATCAAAGTGAGTTCCAAGCGTGGTCACATTGTGGCTAAGGCCGTCGTCACGAAACGTATCAAGCCATTGATGATTGAAGGTAAAGCTGTCCAAACGGTCGGCTTGCCAATCCATTGGGGATTTACAGGTGTAGCCAAACCAGGCTATTTGGTCAACACACTGACACCAGAAGTAGGTGACGCGAATTCCCAGACACCGGAATTCAAATCCTTCTTGGTGAAAGTAGAAAAAGCCTAGGAGAACCCATGCCACTTCAATCTCTTGATATTAAACGTATGTCGGCCACCACGGTGCAGCCACCGTCTGTCCGTGAACCCATCACGGGCACGGTAGCGAAGCTCATCGATACCACCAAGTGTATCGGCTGTAAGGCATGCCAGACAGCGTGTATGGAATGGAATGATCTGCGTGACGAAGTTGGTGAAAACCACGGCACGTATGACAATCCTACTGACATGACCGAAAACTCTTGGACAGTGATGCGTTTTTCTGAATACGAAAATCCGAACGGCGATCTGGAATGGTTGATTCGTAAAGATGGTTGTATGCACTGTGAAGACCCAGGTTGCCTCAAGGCCTGTCCTGCACCGGGTGCGATTGTGCAATACACCAACGGTATTGTCGATTTTCAGGAAGAGAATTGCATCGGTTGCGGTTACTGCGTCAGTGGTTGCCCATTTGATGTGCCTCGTATCTCGAAAAAAGACAGTCGTGCGTACAAATGCACGATGTGTTCTGACCGCGTTGCTGTTGGTCAGGAACCAGCCTGCGTTAAAACTTGTCCAACTGGTGCGATTGTCTTCGGTACCAAAGAAGACATGAAGCAACATGCAGAAGAGCGTATCACCGACCTGAAATCACGTGGGTTCGAGAACGCTGGTTTGTATGACCCGCTTGGTGTGGGTGGAACGCACGTGATGTATGTATTGCACCATGCAGATAATCCATCGCTGTACCATGGTCTTCCAAATAAACCGCGCATCTCACCGATGGTCGGTATCTGGAAGGGATTGTCCAAACCGCTGGCAGTGGCAAGTATGGCCGCCGCCGCTGTGATCGGCTTCTTCCATTACACCCGTATTGGTCCAAATGAAGTGACTGAAAAGGATGAGCAAGAAGCGGCTGAAGCAGCGAAGGCAGCTAAGGCGGCAACTGCAGCAACATCGTCACCATCTGAGGAGGCGCATCATGAGTAATCATCACGATGCATCAAAGATCGAGCGCTATACCGCCAATGACCGCAGCTATCATTGGGCAACAGCCATGACTTTCATTCTGCTGGCGATTTCCGGCTTAGCGATGTTCCATCCATCTTTGTTCTGGCTGAGTAATCTGCTGGGTGGTGGACAATGGACGCGTATCTTGCATCCCTTTATTGGTTTGCTGATGTTTGGTTTGTTTGCTGTACTGGTCTTCCGCTTCTGGCATCACAATGTCATGGAGCCGGTGGATCATCAGTGGATGAAGCAAATGCCGGATGTTATTCATAACCGTGAAGAAAATCTGCCACATATCGGTCTCTACAACGCTGGTCAGAAGATCTTGTTTTTTGTGTTGATCTTCTGTATGGCTGGTTTGCTGTTATCCGGTGTGGTGATCTGGCGCGCTTATTTTTCGTGGGTGTTTCCGATTGGATTGATCCGTTTTTCTGCATTACTGCATGCATTTTGTGCCTTTGTGCTGATGACGAGCATCATCGTGCATATCTATGCAGCGATCTGGGTCAAAGGATCGATTGGCGCGATGATGCGTGGCTCGGTCAGTTTGGGCTGGGCACGTAAGCATCACCGTTTGTGGTTTGATGAGGTTGTTAAAGCCTCTGAAGAGAAGCACTAAACGCGGCGTCGCTGAGAGCGTCTCAGGGATCAGGGCAGGTGATTGATTGCCGTTAATGATCCCGAAGCGCCTCGTTATTGCTTTGTTAGTGCTCTGTTTTTCAAAGCCGACGCCTTTAAACAGCGTCGGCTTTATTCTTCAAACTAGTCTAAAATAGTCTTATTCCTATTATCCCTGTGACGGACAGCCGTCGCACTTTGCTCTGCTATTGGAATTATCTTGGTACAAAGAATCATCGAACGTGGCGAAATTGAATCGCTCGACCATACGGCGCTTCCGCGTTTGCATTTGCCTGAAGCGGCTGCTACTCTCTTTACGACCCGTGCGGCGCGGTTGCGCGACTTAGTGGATGGCAAGGTGGAAGGTATCGCGTTTAACTCTGCCTTAGCGGGATATCTGGGGCTCATACGCGACCTTATCTTGGCTCAAGCAGAGATTGCAAAGTCTCTGACTGACGCTGATCTTGATATGCCTGATCAGAAGTCTCTGGATCTGGCACTGGACCACATGATGCCGCCATTGGCAGCGCAACTCAAACGTCCTCCAGTCTGGCGTACGATTCTCAATCGACTGATTGATAAAATTGCCGACGAGAGCAACGATGCGCGTCCTGAACTCAATGCCGTGCTCGATAGCATCCGCGCCTTAAGTGAAGAGGACCTTGAAGATCAGGCGAACATGATCTTGGCGCAACGTCACGAAGAGGTGAATCCGGCCCAAGCACCGTTCATTGCCGCTGCCTTGCAAGTCTTATGGACGGCCCGCGCTGCTAAACTGAATCAGCAAAAAGTACCGATGTTAGAAACCTTTACCTTGTGCCCGGTATGCGGTTCTCATCCGGTCGCGAGTCTGATCCGTATTGGTGGTCAGTCGCAAGGCTATCGCTATCTGACGTGCGGTATGTGTTCTAGTCAGTGGCACATGGTGCGCGTCAAGTGCGTGAGCTGTGAGCAAAACGGGAAAATTTCTTATCAGGGGCTTGATCCGATTGACGCGCCATCACCGGCGCCGGCGCCGGTCAACAAAGCCAATGATCCCCGTAAATATGTACGGGCAGAAACTTGCGGTGATTGCCAGTGCTACACCAAGATTTTTAATCAAGAACACGATTACAACGCAGAGCCGTTCGTCGATGATCTGGCTACGCTGACGCTGGACGTGCTGGTGAGTGAATTAGGTTTTAACCGTGGTAACGTCAATCCTTTCTTATGGTTTGGAGAAACAGAATGACATCAGCTGTACCTGCCTCTTCTGATCAATCGGTTGTCAGACGGATGGTACGTCTGCCATCCGTCGACAAGGTATTGCAGGAAGCGGGGGAGTTGATTGCGCAGCATGGCCGCAGTCGCATTGTCCACTCTGTACAAGCGGTATTAAGCGAAATGCGCCAAGCGGCGCTGGCGCAGGATGCTGCGCCCGTTGCTACTGATGTAGCAGATACAGTAGATGCAGCACCAAGTGTGGGTGACATCATCCATAAAGTGACCCTGAAGCTGGAAAAGCAAGATCGTTCCAATCTCAAAAAGATGTTCAATCTGACCGGTACGGTATTACACACCAATCTGGGACGCGCTTTATTGCCAGAAGTAGCGATCAAGGCGGTTGTTGATGCGATGACGTCGGCAACGAATTTGGAATTTGATCTTAGCACTGGCAAGCGTGGTGACCGTGACGATTTGGTCGAAGAATTGTTGTGTGAACTGACGGGTGCCGAAGCCGCCACCATCGTTAACAATAATGCCGCTGCCGTATTGCTGCTGTTGAATACCATGGCGATGGGCAAAGAGGTCATTGTCTCGCGCGGTGAATTGGTCGAAATCGGTGGTGCCTTCCGCATTCCGGACATCATGCAACGTGCCGGTGCGCGTTTGTGCGAAACGGGGGCTACCAATCGTACCCATCTGGCAGATTACCGTAACGCGATCAACGCGGATACCGCGTTGCTGATGAAAGTCCATTGCAGCAACTATGTGATTACTGGCTTTACGAAGAGTGTCGATTTATCGGAGATTTCCGCTCTGGGTCGTGAACACAAAATCCCGACAGCCGTTGATTTGGGCAGCGGTACTTTGATCGACTTGGAACAATTTGGCTTGGTGCGAGAACCCACCGTCCGTGAAGCAATTGAAGCTGGCGCTGATCTGGTGACGTTTAGCGGCGACAAATTACTCGGCGGGCCACAGGCAGGGATTATCGTTGGTCGTGCCGATCTGATTGCACAGATTAAACGCAATCCTTTAAAACGGGCTTTGCGTGTAGGTAAAATCACACTGGCCGCATTAGAGCCGGTACTTGCTTTATACCGTTCTCCAGAACTTCTGACACAACGTCTGACGACGATGCGGTTATTGACGCGACCACGTGCAGAAATGCAGCAACAGGCACAGACCTTGATCCCGCTTGTGCAACAAGCGTTGGGTGATGCGTATCTGGTGCATGGAGAAGAAATGTCGAGCCAGGTAGGAAGTGGCGCATTACCAGTAGACCAGTTGCCAAGCTACGGACTGATGATGCGTGTTAATCCTAGTCACAAACTTAGCAATCCGATGGGCCGACTTGAAAAAGCCTTCCGCCAGTTACCACGTCCTGTCATTGGCCGTATTGCCAACGACACTTTCTGCCTTGATTTACGTTGCCTTGACGGCGAACAACAAGAATTTATTGACCAACTCACGCTGCTGAAACCATGATTGTTGGCACCGCCGGACACATTGACCACGGAAAAACCACGCTGAGCCGCGCCTTAACTGGCGTCGATACTGACCGCCTCAAAGAAGAAAAAGCGCGCGGTATTTCGATTGAACTTGGTTATGCTTATACCCCCTTACCGAACGGTGATGTCCTTGGCCTTATCGACGTACCCGGTCATGAAAAACTGATTCATACCATGGCTGCGGGTGCCAGCGGCATTGATTATGCCTTGCTGGTGATTGCTGCCGACGATGGCGTCATGCCACAAACCCGCGAACATCTGACGATACTGGAACTACTGGGTATTCAGCGCGGCGTCGTGGCGCTGACGAAAGTCGATCGCGTCGATGCGGAACGTATCGCTGCAGTGAAAGCCGAGATTACGCATTTGCTTGCCCCCACCTCATTTGCTGGTGCACCCATCTTTCCGACTCAGGCGCATCTGGATCATGATCCCGGTGTTGCTGAACTCAAAGCGCATTTAATGACGGTCGCGCAATCGCTGGCGCAGAAAGAGCATCGTCGTCTGTTCAGGTTGGCGATTGATCGCGTGTTTAACCTAAGTGGTAAAGGCTTGTTCATCGCCGGTACGGCATCCGCCGGCGAGGTAGCGATTGGCGACACGATCACGCTTGCGCCTTCAGGCAGGACAGTCCGTGTGCGTAGTATCCATGCGCAAAACCGTCCGGTAGAAGCAGGCTATGCCGGACAACGACTATCAATGAATGTCGTCGGTATAGAAAAAGAACAAGTGGCGCGCGGTGACTGGGCTGTTGCCTCGCCGATGGCAGAATGTAGCGAGCGCGTCGATGTGGATGTGCAATTAATCGAGAGCGCTGGTTTGCAGTTAAAACCCTGGTCACAAGTGCATGTGCATCTAGGGGCTGCACATCGCGTGGCGCGGGTATTGATGCTTGAAGGTGAGACGATAGAACCAGGACAACGTGCGCGCGCGCAATTGGTGTTTGATCGCCCTGTGCATACCGTACCCGGTGACCGGTTTGTGATCCGTAACGCGCAGGCCTTGCGCACCATCGGCGGTGGCCGGGTTCTTGATCCGTTTGGTCCTGCGCGCAAACGCCGCAGCGCTGAGCGACGTGCGTGGCTAGATGCCCTCAGTGACTACTTGGGAACTGATCAACCTCGTGTACTTATCGCCCATAGCAACATGGGTATCCGGCGTTCGATGTTGACCAGGCTGACACAGCGACCGTCTGAGCAATTGCATCAAATCGATGATGCCATTGAGATTGATCTGCGAGGTGAGGATGCGATTATTCTTTCTGATGCGACGCTGACAGCATTAAACGCACAGATTGTGGATGCACTGCGTCAGTTTCATACGAATTTTCCGGACGAAACCGGACCACAACACCCGCGCCTCAAGCGTATTGTGGCGCCAGAAATTGAAGATGCGTTATGGCGAGCCGTCATTGAGAAACTGACGCAATCGGGCGGGGTGATTGCACAAGGTCCATGGTTGCGTCTACCTGAGCACAGTGTTGAATTAGACCCTGAGCAGCAAGCATTAGCGGATGCTTTGCTACGGTCGTTGCATGCGGCTGTTTTCGATCCACCATGGGTACGTGATCTGGCGAAAGAACATCAGCGGCATGAAGAGGTGGTGCGTAGTTTATTACGCAAGCTGGCATTGCGTGGACAGGTGTATCAGATTGTCCGAGACTTATATTGCCATCCGCAGCGGATTGCTGAATTGGCGCAGTTAGCCGAATCGATTGCGGTTGCACCTTCGCAAAACAGCGCGTACCGTCAACTGAATGCGGCCGCGTTTAGGGATGTCAGTGGAATGGGACGTAAGCGGGCGATTCAATTTCTGGAATTCTTTGACCGTGTAGGCTATACTCGCCGCCTACGCGATGCGCATGTCGTGCGGACCGATAGTCTTTGGCAAGCCGCAACTATGCAGTAAGATTGCTGTAGTAAAAATTACCACAGCAACGTGGTAATCGCAAAATGGAAGGCACACGTATCCGGTGGTGCGGGCGGGCTTCAAACCCGTCAGGGGATGTCAATCATTCTCTCGTAAGTTCGACTCTTACTGTCTTCCGCCAAATCCCTTTTGTTACAGGCCGTATGTTGCCATTTGATGGCTCATTTGAGCGCACATCAAGGGGACACGTCTGTCCTGCACGAGCGAAAGGGATAGGCTGGGCTAGGTCATACAGTTATGACCAGGACCGACAGTTTATTTCAGACCTCACTTCCTTCCCTCTTCTTTTTCGCACTTTTAAAAAATAATTCATTTTTTTTAAAAATTGTTTTCCGGTTTTTGATTTCACCAACGAATAGGACTGCAGATGCTGCTTCACAGTAGCCTCCCCAGCGGCATAAAACGATGGTGCATTCCTCGTTAATGGCGCTTGAATTCACTCTTTAATTCATATTTCAACAGAAAGCAAAGGTACACGACATGAAAAAACGTGGTCGTATTATGCGAGATACCAACAATGGGCCAGGCCTGATTGGTTGTGCAGGTGATCAATTTGAGTTTCAGCTCGAAGGCGTCTGGAAATCAGAGACCGCACCTGTCATCAACAGCGTTGTTGAATTTGACGTTGACGATACTAAAAAAGTCATCGCCATCAGCGTCATCAGCGAAAGTCAGCTGGCCAAAGAGCAGGCCGATAAAGCCCTGCAAGCGGCCAAAGAAACAGGAACAGTAGCGCTTCATCAGTTGGTGAGCCGTGTTGGCATGCCCGTACTAGTGGCAACAGCGGTGCTGGCGATTTCGTGGTTCTTTTTGAGTACGATGACTGTACAGGCATCTCAATATCTCACCGCCAAAATTACCTTCTGGAAGCTACTGACGATTCTGAATCTCGGTAGCGGCGGCATGTTACAAGCGCTCGAGAGTGGCGGTGGCAACGACACAGGCTTGTACGGTTTCTTGGTCTTTGTGTCTCTAGTGGGTCCCTTTGTTTATCAGATCTGGAAAGACCCCAAAGCACATTTGGGCAATTGCCTGCCACTGTTAATGATGCTCTTTGTGGTGCTGTCTTTTTACTTGGGTATTGAGGATGGTATTAAATCGTCGCAACAAATTTCTTCTGCATTGGGGGGCGGTGCACAGGCCACTCAGATGATGAATGGGATGATGGCTGAAATGATGAAAGCTGCCATGGGGGCGATTCATGTTGGCGTGGGCGCCTACTTGTCGGTTTTATCCAGCCTCTATCTTGCATTCGTTGGTATTACACGATTTTTGGCAGCCAAAGCCTGAATGATTCCCACATTTTATTAAATTATTTTTTTCCATTAAAAAAGGAAATAGTATGAATTTTCGTTATTCCTCTACCGTGTTGGGCATCATCACCTTGGTATCTGCGTTGACAGCGTGCTCTAAAAATGATGCTACCACCAATGCACCTGCACAAAGCGATAAAGCACCAAGTCTGGCAGATGCGACCTCCCCCCAAGCCGCAGAGCAGGCAAAGATCAAAGCACTGCCAAAGGGAAATCCGGCAACCCCCTTGTCACAATATCGTGAGCTGACCAGTGATAAAGATGTCATGTTTACCTATTACGCCATGAGCAGTCTGCCTGTTGATTACGACAAGTTATTGCTCAATTACTCGCAAGACTATCGTGCTACCAGCGATGAGTTCAAAAAACAGGATATTCAAAAAGCGCTCAAACCAAAAATTGATCAGGAGATCGCGAATGCCAAAGGCGTCAATTACATCAAGGTGAAATGGGATCAATTTCGTCTCGATAAATACGACTTTCAGGCAAAAGCATTTCCTCAGCATACGCTGACTAATGACGTGAATTTTGGTTGGGGCTATGACTACCGTATTGAATTTAGCAATGGTGATGATTTTAAGTTGCTCAAAGTTGATGACGAAACTAAAGCACGCATCATCGAAGAAAAACGCAGCCAAGGTCAGCCTCTTGATTTGCTCATCTATGCGTTCGCGCAAGACAGTACGCTGGATCAGCATCACGTTAAGGCACAAATCTTAAAAGTTGTTTTAGTCGACAAAAATGGCACTGAACTCTTTTAACGACTTTTTAATCAAGCGCACAGATAGCAACAATGAAAGTGAGAAATACTATGATCAGTTTTTACAAAAAAACATCCGTCGTCATGCTGATGGCAACCTCAAGCTTACTGACTGGATGTTCGTTCGCACCGATCGTCGCCCAAAAAATGGGACTGGGTACCGCCAATGAAGAGGAAATCGTCGCCGCAACGTCCAAGGTGTTCAGTGTACCCACGTCAGTGGTCAAAGTATCTGATATTCAAAAAGATAACACCATGAATGGAACACAGATTTATTTTGCAGCGAACGTCCAAGGAAAAAACTACCGTTGCGGCATGTTGAGTTCATTCGTTAGTGCTTCACTGCCTAAGTGCGTTAAGCCAGGCGAGCCGCTGTCGCTGCAATAAACACTGTATGCATCACGATAAAGAACAGCGTTGTCATGAACGCTGTTCTTTTTTGATAATTAAAATGTGCACAATAGCAATCAATGATGTGGTGATCGCGTGATTCGTGTTATTCGTTTGATTCGCGTGATTGATGAAGATTGTCATGACTTCGTCTGAATTTGGTATGATTCCTTTGATGTGTCGGTTGTTGATCCACAGATTTTTTGCACAGTGTTTGATCGCTACGTAGTAGTACTGGTTTTTTTGTTCGAAGTACGCTCAGAAATGAGTATTTTTGGAAGCGTTGCTAGGCGCTTAATTGGCGATGAATTTTAATTTTTCAGATTTAAACAATGCACTCCGCGTCCCTCTTGCCGCTGAGGTTCACTCGCGGCCGTTCATGCCACTGAATGCACCAGAGTGTCTTACGCATCTGGCGGTATATTCGAAGTCCGCTTCCAACGAACTCGCTGAGCATCAGAACGCACAGCATGCTTTATTAGTGCATTTATGCAGTTACTTTGGTGTTGTTGCGCCGGGTTTGGGGGCAAAATATTTCTATCACGACTTTGGACGTTTTCGTTTGAAGTGGGAATTGCATACCGAATTTGCGACCTATACGTTCGCTTCTAAGCCCATTGCAAAAACCGACATTGCGCCTGGTATAGCAGAAGCGTTTGAGCAAATGCCAATCGAGATGGTCCCGCATGAATGGCTCGCGAGCTTGCAGGGGCAGGTCATGGTCGGGGCGCACGTGGTTTTCCATGCGGGCTCAGCAGACAATGCCACCATGCAGGCAGAGCTGCAATCGTTGTTTGGCAAGTCCATGTTTGTTGGTAGCAAGGTCCTCTCCGGTGGCGAAGTCTGGACAGACTTTCTGATTCATCCTGACGGATTCAGCCGATTTGTTTTGTGTGACGTGCAATTCACAGAGCACCAAGCCAGCAGAATGATACAGCGCGTGCTAGAGATCGAAACCTATCGGATGATGGCGCTGCTTGGACTGCCGAACGCGCAAAAATCTGCACCGGAACTCAATATCATCGAAGCTGAATTATCACACTTGTGCGAAGAAATGGTCAAAGGCGAGCATTCTTCTAGTGCAGACACGACGCTCAACGTCGATGGCGAGCAAGTTTTGCTCCAAAAAATCATTGCATTGGCAGCGCGTCTAGAAGCGATTGCCCTGGAAAATAATTACCGCTTCTCCGCTTCACTAGCATACTTCAAATTAGTGCAGATGCGAATTGAAGAACTTCGCGAGGTCAATTTCCATGGCATGCCAAGCATTGGCGAATTTATGGATAGACGTTTAGTCCCGGCAATGAACACCTGCCAATCCATCGGCCGCCGCCAAGTTGCGCTGGCCGAACGTATTGCGCAAACCAATGATTTGCTTCGCACGCGGGTTGGCATTGTTCAGGAGCAGCAAAACCGACAAATCCTGCAATCCCTCAGTAAGCGTGCAGCGCAGCAGGTCTTGCTTCAGCAATCAGTTGAAGGCCTGTCTGTCGTCGCGATATCCTATTACATGACTGGTTTGCTTGGCTACGTTGGTAAAGCAATCAAAGCCGCTGGTTTGTCAATCAACCCCGATGTTCTCACTGGCATTGCACTGCCTGTCATCGTTGTTGGCGTCTGGCTTGGCCTGCGTCGTTTGCATAAAAAGATATCGACACATTTGGTAAAATGAGTGCGTCGTTACAGATCGTATTATCGGGAGCCGTGATGTATAAGGGGGGTAGAAAGTCGTTATTGATGACCCAGATACGGTTCGCGTCTTGCTAAATGTACGTTGTCGATTCCCGCTGTTTGAATGTTGTTCTTAATGCTGCCATGTTGATGAGCATGTCGGTCTTGCTCACTTTCTGCGCTTTGTAAAACGCAAGGGCGTAGTCACGTCAATGGTCGGATCTGTACGTTGACGAACAGTAATTTTATTCGCGTGCATCCAGAATGCAAATTGGATGCAGGGCGTTGATGTACCTGCCTATGACGTTGCGAATAAATTATTTAAAGGCGGGCATGTCTTTTTTTTCGTTAGAACAAAGTCGTCGCGATATCGCTATCGATTTTTTATTTTATGGCTGTAGTACCGTATTATTGACGCTCGAACTGTGTGTGATATGCCCGTCAGATCAATGGCTGTTGAGTCTCATGTTGGTGGTGGGAGGCATCGTGATTGCCAGTGCGGTAGAGTATCTTTCACATCGTTTCATTTTGCATGGCGTGAAGCCATTTAGCACCTGGCATCAGCGCCATCATCAACAGCCCAAATCGAGCATTGGCACACCAACGAGCGTGAGTGCATCACTAATTCTGGTTCTGATCTTTTTGCCATTGTGGTTTTCTGCGCCCTTATTTTATGCTACCGCTGTAACACTCGGCGTCGTCATCGGTTATGCCACGTATATCATCACCCATCATGCAACGCATCATTGGAAGGGGCGCAATCGCTGGCTGGTCAATAGAAAGCAATGGCATGCTTTACATCATTGCGTCGCACCAGATTGCTACTATGGAGTCAGTAGCTCCTTGTGGGATCATGTCTTCGCAACCGTCAAGCGAAAAACGCCAGTCAAGATCAAACGTTGATTAGCCATTCAATGTGGGTCTGTGCAGGACGGTTGTTAGTGTGTTTTTGCACAAATTATTTTATCTCAAGCGGAAAATCCACATCGCAATGATCCCATTCGCGGTTATTCTAGTTTGGATTTCCGCTTCAGTATTATTTCAACTTTAACATCGGTTTTGTGTTGGCCGATGCCTTACGCACTACACGTTGTGCCGAATGGTCGGAGGTCTGACTCAATTGAAAAATAGCCACGTGCGCAGATAAGGTGGTTGCTAAGGTTTGTAAATGGGATGCGGCACTTGCCGCTTCCTCTACCATCGCTGCGTTTTGCTGGGTCACCTGATCTATTTCATTAATTGCTCTATCTACTTGGTCTATCCCCGTAGTCTGTTCTTGGCTAGCCAACATGATTTCACCCATGATATCAGTCACCATTTTGACGCTCACTACAATTTCTTCCATGGTGCTGCCTGCTTCCGTCACCAGTTTGCTTCCCATATCGACTTTTTCGACAGAATCGCCAATTAGGACCTTAATTTCTTTGGCCGCAGCGGCACTTCTTTGCGCCAGATTGCGAACTTCACTAGCGACGACGGCAAAGCCACGACCTTGATCGCCAGCACGTGCAGCTTCTACCGCGGCATTCAACGCCAGAATATTCGTCTGAAACGCGATGCCATCAATGACGCCAATGATATCAACGATTTTTTTGGCTGATGTATTGATTGACGCCATAGTATGGACGACACGTTCGACGACCGCGCCGCCTTTAACGGCGACACTCGAAGCCGACAGGGCTAACAAATTCGCCTGTTTGGCATTGTCCGCATTTTGTTTTACTGTCGAGGTCAGTTCTGTCATTGAGATCGTCGTCTTCTCTAAAACTAATGCCTGTTGCTCAGTGCGAAGAGATAAATCTTGATTGCTCGACGCGATTTCTGCTGACCCGTTGTAGATAGCATCCGTGGTACTTCGCACCTCGCCCACGATCTTGACTAAGCTTGCTTGCATTTCTTTCATAGCCGCCAGCACGCTAGTGCGATCATTACTTTCGATATGAATTTCAGCCGCTAAATCACCAGCAGCAATATGCTGCGCAATGTTGCTCGCAGCGCTTGGTTCACCACCCATCGACTTGGTAATCGTACGAGCAATGAAGGTTGCAACGATGGCGCCAAAGAAGATTGCACCAAGGCACATGACCAGCATTAAGGTCTGAAATCCGTTTGCTGTTGAACGTGCCGAAGTTGATTCGACACGATTTAAATTTTCTTCGTAGTCGATGAGTTGATTGATACGTGACAGCCATTCTACAAACGCAGGTTTAGCATCGTTGAGAAGCAAAATTTTTGCTTGATCAATATCGCCAGACTTACGCAGAGAAATCACCTGTTTAATCAATGGCAATGTCCGTGATTCGGTTTCTTTTATACTCGCCAGAATTTGTTTTTCATCATGACTAATTTCTTTCGTACCTGTAAACAGCTTATCGAGTGGTCCAGCTGATTTATCATAATCAGCAGTGAGACTCGTCATTCGATCTAATACCAGTTGCAATTCAGGATCCGTTGGCACTAGCACAACGTCGCGCAAGGCGATGGCGCGGTCATGAACACTACCTCGGAAATTAATGGCATAGCGCTGCTTGACGCTATTGAAGTCGCCAATAGTAATGAGTCCACGGGCAATCGAATTGACTTCGCCGACACCGATGATGGTGACAATGCACAGCAAAGCCAAAATGACGCCGAACCCAAGCCTGAGCCTGGCCCTGACGGTCAGACTATTTGCGAAATGAGAATTCATCATGGCACCTTGGAAAAGAGTATGTTGTGAACGAAATATTTTCGTTACAAATAGGATGCAAGCAAGTCAACGGAGAAGTTGGTCTCGTCGCGCTTGCTGCGAATTTTGTTGAATATGACTGTTAAGGTCGGTGCAGGCCGCAGTATGCACTAATTTATCTAGGTTCACCTAAACCCAGCAACTCTGCGACATGGTCGTTATTGGAGAATCAATATCGACCATTTTTGGGAACCATTCATATCCTAGCTGACTGTGAACGCGCTTTCGGTATGTTATCGAACATAATTACTGTGGGGGGCTCCGTTGATCGTCACTTTCTTTTTCGGCGAGTTGTTTTTGATGGGAGCCAAAGGTCAACGCGTAAATCCATGTGAATTCTGCACCCATCAAAAATATCTGTGCCGAGTAATACACCCAGACAAGAAGAACGACTAACGAACCAGCCGCACCAAATCCTGAGGCGAGTCCGCTTTTTCCGATGTAGAGACCAATCAGGAATTTACCTACCGTAAACAGCAATGCAGTCACTGCCGCGCCAATCCAGACGTCAGACCACGCGACGTTAACGCGTGGCATCACTTTGTAAATCATAGCGAATAGTGTTGTGGAAAAAGTGAAACTGACGACAATATCAATGAGATTGGCGAGGACTTCCCAGCCTGAAAAAAGAGGACCCCACAATTTACTTAACGCAGCCAGTGCTGCACTCGCTACTAACGATACCATGAGTAAAAATCCGATACCCAAGATCATGCCGATGGAAAGAATGCGTGATCTCACGACGTGCCAAATACCATCTTTATCTCGTTTTGGCGCGCGCCAAATACGATCGAGTGCATCCTGTAGTTCGCCAAACACAGAGGTCGCACCGATGAGTAAAATCAGTCCGCCAACTGTCATCGCAATAAAATTGCCCGCTGGTTCGCGAACGCTTTCTAGCAAGGCCTGTACTGCTTGTGCTCCCTGATTTCCCATCAATCCTCGCAATTGCGAGACGATCTCGCCACGGGCGGCCTCGATACCAAAAATTTGACCAGCAATAGCGATCACAATTAATAGTAAGGGGGCAATCGAAAATAAGGTGTAGTAAGCCAGTGCCGCACCCATGGATTGAGCATAATCGTCGATCCAGGACGAGGTGGCGGCTTTGATTAAATTCCAGAGTTGGTGAAGAGTCATTGCGTACTAGGTTGAATAAGAGGGAAGATTCGTCTGAGTACACCAATGAATTAACAGGGTAAAAATTATTGAAGAAAAGTAGACGGATACGCGGCACTGATAACTGAAAAGTATCCGTCTTGCCGTTCTTATTGCTTTCTTGAGCCGATCACTTCCACAGTCACACGACGATTCTGTGCACGACCTTCTGATGTTTTATTATCAGCAATCGGTTGAGTTTTACCTTTTCCTTCGGTGTAGATCCGTGACGCGTCAACACCAGAAAGAACGAGATAGGATTTCACTGCTTCAGCACGTCTCATTGATAATTTTTGGTTGTATTCTTCGGTGCCGATTGAATCGGTATGACCCACGGTCACCATGACTTCGGTATCCATGCCTTCTAATTTTTTTAATAAATCGATGAGTGCAACTTTTCCTTCTTGTTTGACGATGGACTTATCAAAATCAAACAATGTTTCTGCACTGAAGGTTACTTTCTCAGAGGTCGGCGTTGGTGGTGGCGGCGGTGGTGGTACAGTCCGCACGATGGCAGCTGGCGGCACGTTGACAGGCGGTTCTACTCTTGCCATTGGCGGTGCTGGGCGGGAAGTTGGCTGGCCAAATTTATAGATGAGATTGATCGAATAAAAATTGACATCTCCGCGATTGTTAACTGCATCATTGACGCGATATCGCTCTACTTCCCCGCGAAGCGATAAGGCTTCGGTTAATTTATATTCCAGTCCGAGTCCAAATTTGGGATTGAGTTTTGTTTCTGTTGGATTTGGATTCGTTACCGCATTGAGGCGGTTCCCCGTAAAATGGACATTTGCTCTCGCATAATTTGCCCCAATGAGCCCAAAAACTGAGAAGCGTTCAGTGATCGGTAAGAAACCAATCACATCAACATTCAGCCCTCTGAAATTTGCCGTTCCATTCAGAGTGCCAGCAGGTATCGTCGTCGCATTAAAACTAAACTTTCCGAGATCAAAATAACCACCCTCAATGGCAAAGTATTGATTCATTTGCTTACCGAGCATGAGCTTGTAAGCCGTGTCATGTTCCGAACTATTGAACATCACGCTACTGGCACCATTTTCTATCAAGCTTGCCGTGATCCTGTCTTGGTCAATGGTAGCGGCAGAGCGTCCAACGCCTGCACCTGCATACCAGGCTGAGTTAGACCAGTCTGCCCAATCAGGGTTTGTCCATGGTGCTTCAGCATGAGAACCTTGACTGACGAGCAGCAAGCCAGTGATCAGGCTTAAAACGCTATATTTTTTTGAAGACATTATATTTTTCTCCTTGGGAACGGCCGACATCAAGGTCCGTTCTCGATGGTGGAATGATTGACGCGAAAGAGGGGCGAGCCCCTCCTATTTTTTACATATCGACTAGCGAGAAATGACGTTGTTTTTCAGTGTTACGGCGCTACCTGACAAGACGCGTCCGTTTTGTAGTGTCGCCGTGTCTCCCATGGTGATCGCCGCAGACTGCATCAGGATACTTCCTTGGAACGCACTGTTAGCACCGAGTGTGGCTGCTGAGACTGGTACCCAGAAGACGTTTTCTGCATTTGCACCACCTGTCAACGCAACCGCAGAATTAGCGACACTATTGAGGGTAGAACCAGTGCGGAAGACATAAGAGCCAGAACCATTCATCGTAAATGTACCGGTAATCGTTATTGCTCCAGCGTAGCAATAAACTCCTGGTGGCAATGTTTGACCACCTAAATCAATCCCGCCTGCAGAACTGACTGTACATGGAAGTGCGTTCGCATTGGTAATTGCGATCTGTAAGTCGGCTAGTGCCGTTGTGAGAATTGCTCCTGACGTGTAGTTAGTGAAGCCTGCGGTTTGCACAGGTGGTACCGTTTGTGAAGGAGATCCGACGTCGCCCGTGACTAAGGTAATCCCGCCAGAATTATTGGTAATCGAGGTGCCCGCTAAGACAGCGAAATTAGCCGCAGTACCAAGATTAACGCTCGCCGGAGCCGCCGTCACCGTATAGGTTGTTGTCGCATTTTGAGCGCCCTGTGTGGCAGAAATATTTGTCACCCCAGGTGCGATGGCTGATGCTTGTCCAGACGGTAAAATACTTGCTACCGACGTCACGCTTGATGCCCATGTCACTGTGGTCGTAATGTTGTTTGTCGTTCCGTTCGAGTAAGTACCGATGGCGTTAAACTGCTGCAGTGATCCAACCAGCCCGGTAGGGTTGAGCGGAGTCATGGCAATACTGGATAAGGTGATTGCTGGCGTCACGGTCAATGTCGCCGTTCCAGATTTACCGCTAAGACTAGCCGTGATCACAGAGGATCCGCCAGAGATGCCGTTGGTAAGCCCACTGGAGGCGCCACCTGAGACGACAGTGGCAATCTGTGGATTAGCACGTCCACGCAGCGACAAGACTTACATCGACGACCGTACCATCGGAATAGGTCGCTTTTGCAATAAATGTCTGCGCACCACCGATTGCAATCGTTGCTAAGGCTGGGGTAACTGCAATGGATGTCACTGTCGCTGCCGGAAGTGCTGGTAGGACCGTCAGTAGTGCAGTACCCGAACTTGATCCCAAGATCGCGGCGATGCCCGACGTTCCTGCCGACACGCCAGTTGCAACGCCGTTCGATTGGACAGTTGCAATGGCATTCGTACCTGATGTCCAGGTAACGCTGTTTGTGATATCAGCACTGGCGCCATTTGAGTAGATACCAGTAGCAATAAAACTTTGTGTTGCGCCAATAGTGACAGAGGCAGTTGCCGGTGTCACGTTAATGGCATTTAACACTGGTCCTGCCTGGACTGTTAAGCCTGCCGTGCCTGATTTTCCATTCGATGTTGCAGTTATGGTGGATGTGCCACCAGCGACGCCCGTCGCGATGCCACCAGCGACGCCCGTCGCGATGCCACTAGAGACGATGGTTGCGACAGTCGTTGTACCTGAGGACCATGTCACTGAATTAGTGATGTTGCTGCTGGACCCATCCGAGTAATTACCTGTCGCTGTATATGCCTGCGTAGCTGCAATGGCAATCGTTGCCGATGGCGGGGTTACCGAAATTGAAATCAACGCTGCGGGTTGCGCGGTGACGGTGAGCGACGCTGTACCCGTCAAGCCTCCTTGAGCTGCCGTGATAGTGGATGTGCCGCCGGAGAGCCCGTTGGCGACACCGCTAGGTAAAACAAGAGCGACACTTGTTGTTCCTGATGTCCAATTGACCGTGGTAGTAATGTTGGCACTGCTGCCGTCAGAATAATTGCCGGTAGCAATAAATTGTTTGACGCTTCCCACCGCTATAGTTGCTGTTGCAGGGGTGACTGCGATTGAAGTGAGTGTTGCCGGGCTGACTGTTACAGTGGTGTTGGCTGATTTTCCCAACACAGTTCCTGTGACAACCGACGAACCAGCTGCCACAGCCGTTACCATGCCATTTGCTGATACAAAACTTGCGATCGTTGGTGTCGCAGAAGTAAATACGGTGGAAGCAGTCACATCACTTGTTGTTCCATCAGAATAACTTGCAGTAATAGAGAACTGTTGTGTCGTCGCAATTTTCAAAACGGGATTCAATGGCGTCATCGCAATGGATAAGAGCGTTGCCGGTGTTACCGTCAAGGTTGCTGTACCAGTTTTAGTACCAGAGCTTGCAGTAATGACTGATGTCCCTGCTAAGACGCCAGTTGCGAGACCCGCCGCTGTCGTCGTCGCAATGCTGGGGGATCCAGAAGTAAAAACGGAAACTGCCGTGATGTCACTGGTTGTACCATCGGAAAAAGTACCCATGGCAGTGAATTGTTGGGTGGCCGCAATCGCAATTGCAGGCGTAGCTGGAACGACCGACATCGATACTAGAAACGCGGGAGAGACGGTCAGCGTCGCTGATCCATGCAAGCCACCAAAGCTGGCAGTAATGATCGTAGACCCACTGCTGACGCCGTTAGTCATACCAGAAACGCCGTTGACCGTGCCGACAGTTGTCGTGCCAGATGTCCAGGTTGATGTGGCTGTCACATCGCGCGAAGAACCATCGCTATACGTTGCAGTAGCCACGAATTGTTGTGCTCCGCCAATCGCAACCGTCGCCGTTAATGGCATGACAGTGACGCTCGCCAGTGCGGCCGCAGGTAGGCCTAAAATTGGATTTTGACTTGTTCCTCCTCCGCCTCCGCAGCCCGCAACTAAGGTTGTTATGAGCGTTGTTATGAGAACTGCGAATAGGTAATTAAGCGACTTATAATAGCGTTGTAGTATGTTCATTTTCTGCTCTTTTCCGATTGAATCCGTGAATGAAATTTTTACTTTAGCCGCGTGATGCAATCAATGAGTGCGACTGTTAATTTGCCACGTTAGTTATTTACGCTTGCTTGGAGACGAACATCTGTTCGGTGTTGCCGACAACGAGTAGCCATCGGTAATCTATATTTCTGCGGGTCTTAATTGCTATATTGATTTAGCTATTTATTAACGGAATTGACCAAAGATATCCTTGCAGAATTTCATCTGCACAATGTCAATTCACTCGCTTGATTCATCACTTTGACGCTACACCTTGCTGTAACACTCTTTCATCATTCCTAAAACAATCTTTCTATTCTTTTTGGGAATTTGCGTTAGCATTTCTTTATCTCTCTTTTAGGTAGTTTGAATCTGTGCGGTAGCACACAATTTACGCAATTTGTTGGTTCGACAGATAAGGCCTACCCAGTACGATACGACGTACTATCCTCATGACAGTAAGAGCGAATAGCTTGTTTTTTCCACATACGAGCTGCCGAAAAAATTCTTTTTTTGTGTCGATTTCCTCATTCGCCCTTTTTCTTCAACATTAATTCATATCACAAGGGATGACGTTTAGTTCCGGATCAGTGCGATAGAGCACTGACAAATATCTACGCTCTATTCAACATTCAGATTCAACGCAATATTGTTTTTGTTGCGTTTTTAAAAGTTAACGGTGTTGCATAAAAAAGCGCGAGGAGAGGTTATGTTAAGAATCAAAATAGTTGCGATCACTTCATTGGCGCTCATCCAAAGTGCCTTTGCAGTTGACCTACCAAGCGCAGGGGGGCAGATGCAACAGATTCCACCTTTACCGGTGCCACAGAAAAATTCACTGGAATTTGAGGTTGAAAAAAATAGTATGCAGGCTGTTCCTGCCGCGGACGGTGCGACTATTTTGGTCAAGTCGCTACATGTGACTGGGCAAATCTTGTATACCGAAGAAGAGCTCATTGCTACGACGGGTTTTACACCTGATCGTGCAATGACACTATCAGAGTTACGTGGTATGGCAATGAAGATTGCCGACTATTACCACCGTAACGGCTATTTTGTGGCGCAAGCCTATCTGCCCATGCAGGACATTAAAGATGGCGTGGTGACGATTGCTGTCATTGAGGGACGCTATGGCGTGGTGACACTGCGCAACCAGACAAAGCTCGTCTCTGGCGTGCCAAATGGTGTACTCATGGGGTTGAATAGCGGTGATCCCATTGCCATTGTGCCACTTGAACATCGTCTTTTATTGCTCTCAGACCTACCGGGCGTCAGCATTAAATCCACCTTGATTCCCGGTAATTCAGTTGGTGTATCGGATCTCATCGTTGATGTAGAACCAGGACAAGCTGTGACAGGAAGTATTGAAGCGGATAACGAAGGTAATCGATATACCGGTGCAAACCGTGCAGGTGCGACCGTGAATCTGAACGACCTATCTGGGCATGGTGACGTACTTAGTTTTAGGACTTTAGATTCGTTTTCAGGCGGACTGTATTACGGCCGTGTGACCTACCAGATGCCTGCCGGCAAGATGCAAATTGGCGCGTCATACTCGCTCCTGCAATACCGACTTGGTAATGAGTTTGAACGATTGAATGCACACGGAACAGCGACGATTGCTAGCGTATTTGGTAGTTATCCACTGATCCGTTCGCGCAATACTAATCTCAACTTCATGCTCAATCTTGATGCCAGAACTTTTCAAGATGATCTTGATATGACATCGACCTTCGTCAATAAGAGAGCAACCGTTTTAACGGCAAGTCTCTATGGTAATCATCTAGATAATGTGGGGGGCGGTGGTCTAAGTAGTTACGCATGGACTGTGACTGCCGGAAATCTCGATATACGTTCGCCGCTGACGTTGACTGAAGATCAGGCGATGGCGCAAACCAACGGACATTATGCCAAGTTCGGTTTTAATTTCTCAAGGCTCCAGACCCTGACTGACACGATCTCGCTTTATGGTGTGATCAATGCGCAATTAGCTACAAAGAATCTGGATGTCTCTGAAAAAATGGAGCTGGGGGGCGCCTATGCAGTACGCGCTTATCCTGAAGGGGAGGCGTACGGGGATCAGGGCTATGTGCTTAATGTCGAACTTAGGAAACGACTGCGGTGGTTCTCTGAACACATGCCAGGACAAATCCAATTGGTCGGATTTGTTGATACTGGCACAGTAAGGCTTAACCATCATCCATGGATATCCGAATTGAATTCGCGAACGCTGAGTGGTGCTGGTGTTGGATTGACCTGGGAGACGGTGAATAACTTTTCGATGAAGGTTTATTGGGCGCATAAGTTAGGCAATACAGTAGCGACCTCCGCCCCAGACTCAAAGAGTCGTTTCTGGATCCAGGCTGTGAAGTTTTTTTGAAAACGATAAGTATAACCAACGTTGGCTAAAGTCAGTCACCGAAAAGATCGGAAAAATATCATGAACATCATTTATCGATCAGTCTGGAACGATAAGCTTGGCCTCTTTGTAACGGTATCTGAAAACACAAAAAGTGTTATGCAAAAAAACGCCTCACGTGCCAGCGTGAGGAACGTTGGTCGACAACTGATCCTGACGACATTGGCCATTTCCTTAGTGCTCGTATGTAGATCCATCGCTTATGCGGGACCCGGTGGCGGTATCGTCACATCAGGTGGTGCCAACATCAACAATCACGGTGTCAATACGACGATTACGCAGTCGACCCAACATGTTGTCATTAACTGGCAAAGCTTCAATGTCGCAGTGGGTGAATCGGTTCAGTTTATCCAGCCTAATAGCAATTCGGTCGCATTGAATCGCGTCATTGGTGCAGACCCTTCCAGCATACTAGGAAGCCTCACTGCTAACGGTAAAGTATTTCTGATTAATCCGAACGGTATCTTGTTCGGTTTAGGCGCATCGGTGAATGTCGGTGGTTTAGTTGCCTCCACCTTGAACATCAAGGACAGTGATTTTATGGCAAGCAACTATCAATTTGCCGGTACAAGTAAAAGCACCATACTCAATCAGGGAACGATCAATACCAATATCGATGGCGGCTATGTCGCGTTACTTGGCGCTAACGTCAACAATCAAGGTGCGATCATGGCGAAGTTCGGCACGGTAGCTCTCGCAGCTGGTAGCGTCATGACACTTGATGTGGCTGGTGACGGCTTGCTCAATGTCGCAGTGAGCCAAGGTGTGGTGAACGCGTTGGTGCAAAATGGTGGCTTGATCCAAGCAAACGGCGGGCATGCGCTAATGACAGCACAGGCAACGACGAACCTTTTTCAAAGTGTCGTTAATAATAGTGGCATCATTGAGGCACAAAGCATCGGCAAACGAAACGGCACAATTGTGCTTCTTGGTGGTATGCAAAACGGTACGGTGAATGTGAGTGGTACGCTCGATGCTAGTGCGCCGACTGGTGGCAATGGCGGTACGATTGAAACGTCAGCCGCGAATGTGTTCGTCACAAATAACGCCAAAATCACTACCGCGGCGCCCCAAGGGGCAATTGGTACTTGGCTGATCGATCCACTTGATTTTACTGTCGATAGCAGCGCCACGGCGAACATCAGTGGTGCGGCGCTCTCGGCTCTATTGGTGACGAACAGTGTTGTTATCAGCACGGCGAACGGTTCTACCACCACAACACCCGGAAGCCCTCCAGTGACTAGTCTTAACACGACAACGACCGGAAATGGTGACATCAATATTAATCAGGCCGTAACGTGGACAGCCGCGCCAAGCACGACGACCCTGTCATTGAATGCTGCGCGTGACGTTAACATCAATGCGGCAGTCACAACGACTAATGGGAATGTTGCGGTATGTTGTGGACGTGACGTTAATATTAATGCCGCCATCGTCACAACCAATGGCAGTGTCCTGTTGAGTGGCGGACGCGATGTTAATTTGAATGCTGTCGCTGCCTTAACGACGACGGATGGCAATATCATGATGTGCGCCGGTAACAATCTGAATATCGGCGGGGCAATTACGCTGACCAGAGGCAGCATTATTCCCGCACAGAGCTTGGGGCTACCGCAAGGCTTGGTATTAAATGCAGGTATTGATGGTACGGGTCCCGGCGTTGCAGGCGGTACAGTCATTTTTGCTCCACTCACCCCACCCATTACGGTGACTGGTCCAAATGCTCCGGTGACGATTGACTATAATCCGGTCTCCTATTCTACGCCAACAGATTATTCGTCTCATTTTGTATTAACATCAGGTTCTACCCTCAAGCAATATATGCTTGTGTTTGCGACTGGAGGAGACAAAACCTACGATGGTACAACTGCGACGACGCTGACATCTTTGCAGGGTTCTCCCGCCGGAGTGACCTTGGTCGCTAGTCCAAGTAGTAACGCCATATTCGATACGGCAGATATTGGTACAGCTAAAGCAATCACCTTCACAGGTTATAGCCTTACTGGTACAAACGCGACTGACTATGCGCTACCGGTTTCTTGCTGCGGACCGAATGCGGGGAGTGCAAATACGATCGGAGCCATTTCTGCGCCACCCGTTGTTATACCTCCGGTCGTAGTACCGCCTGTCGTCGTACCGCTGGTCGTCGTACCGCCGGTCGTCGTACCGCCGGTCGTCGTACCGCCGGTCGTCGTACCGCCTGTCGTCGTACCGCCTGTCGTCGTGCCTCCGGTCGTCGTACCGCCTGTCGTCGTGCCTCCAGTCGTCGTGCCTCCGGTCGTCGTACCGCCTGTCGTCGTGCCTCCAGTCGTCGTGCCTCCAGTCGTCGTGCCGCCTGTCGTCGTGCCTCCGGTCGTCGTGCCTCCGGTCGTCGTACCGCCGGTCGTCGTACCGCCGGTCGTCGTGCCGCCTGTCGTCGTGCCGCCTGTCGTCGTGCCGCCTGTCGTCGTGCCGCCTGTCGTCGTGCCGCCTGTCGTCGTGCCGCCGGTCGTCGTGCCGCCTGTCGTCGTACCGCCTGTCGTCGTACCGCCTGTCGTCGTACCGCCTGTCGTCGTACCGCCTGTCGTCGTACCGCCTGTCGTCGTACCGCCGGTCGTCGAACCACCGGTTGTCGTACCTCCGGTCGTCGAACCACCGGTTGTCGTACCTCCGGTTGTTGTGCCGCCGGTCGTCGAACCACCGGTTGTCGTACCTCCGGTTGTTGTGCCGCCTGTCGTCGAACCACCGGTTGTTGTACCTCCAGTTGTCGAGCCACCGGTCGTTGAACCTCCTATCGTCTTAACGCCCGTTGAAATGCCGCCAGTTATCATCCAATCTGTTGTGCCTCCAACTGCGGTCACTCCTCCAGTTTCTCCATTGGTTGTCTTCATACCACCGGATACACCGCCGCAACTGTTGACGATTGTTCCTCCAGTAATAGCGCCAATGGCCCCGCCTGTCGTTACTCCGTTGGTAGTCACATTGGTTCCGCCACCACCACCTGCTGTGATCTATGTAGCACCTCAACGTAAGCCTAAGCCGGAGCGTCATTAAGTACATTGAAGATGCGAGAAGTAGAGATAGACTGATGAGATATTCTCAACAACAGCAAGGGTTACCTCCTTGGAAAAAAGTATGGCATCTACACCTGACAAATATCTGTATGGTGGGGGTGTTCATGCTCAAGAGAATGTATGGAGGAGTACTACTTGCTAGTCTTATTCCCTGTCTTGCCGTAGCGGCAGACAATGCTTCAGTACAATTGATATTGAGTTCCGCCACCCATAGCGACAACGTTAATGTTGCGCCTGATTCATTCGTAGCTGTCGTTCTAGATTCTCCACGACGCGCAAATTTTAAACACGAAAAAGCATCATCAAAGGTGATGTCCATGGCAGATTGGGTACTGACATCAGGCGATCATCAGCATAAGCCATTCTTGATTGTTGACAAAGTCCATGCCAAAGTTTTTGTCTTTGATGTTGATGGAAGTTTGCGCGGTGCGTCCCGAGCATTACTCGGGATGGCTTATGGTGACGAAACCGTACCAGGCATTGGCGACCGCGCAATCTCAGCAATTAGGCCAAAGGAACGCACTACGTCAGCGGGGCGCTTTATCGCCGCATTAGGGCGTGATGCACGTGGAGAAGAAATTCTTTGGGTGGACTACGATGCAGGTATTGCGCTACATCGAGTGATCACCACCAATCCCACAGAGCGCCGCCTACAACGTTTAGCAACGGCGACCTCTGTTGATAAGCGCATTTCCTATGGGTGTATCAATGTCCCAGTTTCCTTTTACGATAACGTCGTGCATCCGGTTTTTACAGGGACAGACGGGATCGTTTATGTGCTGCCAGAAATTAAGACGATGCGCGAAACTTTTGCCTCGTATGGGGTCGTCGAACAAAAGGAAATGATCTTGCATAAGACGATATCGAACGTAAAAAAAGAGTAAATGATTTGTCTGCAAAAAAGTGTCGTTTGAGGTGCGTTATCGAACAGTCCGATTGGAAAAGTCCATGGATGATGAACGTAACAGATGGATTGATCGCAATAAGGCGTTTCGCTTGCTGTGTTTCACAACTCGCCAATACCTACATAAAAAAGAAAGTTGAATGATGAAGACAGAGAAATGCATTGCCAAAAAAACGATCAGCGTATTCCGCTTTGCTGTGATGGTAGGGATGGTTGGTTTTACACAGATAGCGTACAGCGCGACGGCAAGTGGACCGATGTCCGTCAGCGCGACAGTATCGTCATCCTGCGTTGTCGGTACCTCGACGTTGGCGTTCGGTAGTGCAACGAGCGCAGCGATTACTGCTGGCAATGTCGATGCGACAGGAACTGTGACGGTCAACTGTACTTCGGGTTCGACATATTCCGTCGCACTAGATGCTGGTGCCGGAACAGGTGCCACAATCGCCATTCGGAAGATGAGCGCGGGTGCACAATCGCTTTCCTATACGATTTATTCTGACACGGGAAGAACAACGATCTGGGGTAATGGCACGCTCGCCAGCGTTCCCGTCGCTGGAACCGGCACAGGAACCGTGCAGAGCATCTCCGCTTATGGTCGGATTTTTGCAGGACAGAATGTGACCGCAGTAGCGTATGCCGATACCATCAATGTCACTATCACCTACTAATTCACCGACTAATTCACCGACTAACTCACCTACTGATCGCTTATCATGAATATCTCCCGTTGGAATCCAAAATGCGTGCTGCTTACCTTTGTACTATTCGTTGCCGCAGCAGGTAGCCAGGCAGGATCCATTGAATTGACACCGGTCCGTATCAATCTATCCGACGTTGCAAAAGTAGCGGTGTTGACCGTACGTAATACCGGCACTGAAGAATCAGTAATGCAAGTGACACTGAATAAATGGATCATTGATGGTCAAAATTATGTCTACAAACAGTCACAAGACCTCATCGTGACGCCCGTCACGTTTCGTTTAGCCCCGGGTGCCAAACAAATTGTTCGCGTAGGTCTAAGTGGGGCGCCCCCAGCAAACAAAGAAGCCGCTTACCGCTTACTTGTTGAGGAAGTACCGCCGCTGTTTTCACCCAATGACACACAGACACGGCTGGTGATACGGCACGACTTGCCCGTCTTTGTCGCGCCCGTCGCGGTTGTTAAACCAGCGCTTGATGTTTCTCTTGAATGTGCAGTGGACGGTGCTTCACTCCGGGTGACTAATATTGGCAATGTGCACACCCAATTTCGCAGCATTGTGTTGGAAAGTGTCACCGAAAGAAACGAGCTAGCACGTTGGGATACTTTCGACTATCTTTTACCCGAGGCGCATAAAAATTGGAAGTTGGCGCAGATCGCACCGGCCGCTGTAGGAAAAAGCTTCTTGGTGACGGCGTTCACGGATCACGGTTCGTTTACGGTCGATGTTAAGAATACGTGTTCGTAAGCTTAGTTCCCTTTTTGTTATGCTGCTAATGGTGCAGCATGTGGCGATGTTCGCCTATGCAGCACCATCGGATTTACCCTATCGTCCTGTACTTCTTGCAGTCACAGTCAACGATCTACCTGGGGACAACCTTGGTGTCGTTTTTATGCAGGATCAAACTGGCCAGTTGTTCGCTTCGGCATCGTTTCTCAGTATATGGGGTTTGCGTACAGGTGAGTCACAGATCATTGCGGCAGACCAGAGCATTTATTTTGATTTGATGAAAATCCACGGTTTGACCTATCGATGGAATCATGAGCAGGGCGAAGTCGATATCATCGCTCCGTCCGATACTTTTTTACCTACGCATCTCGATATTGCTAAGGTGTCAGCGAGAAACGTTGCTCCCTATTCGCCAGGGGCTTATTTTAATTACGATTTATCATTAACGCACGGCGGTGGTGTCAGTGCCAACCAAGCCTTGTTTGATCTCGGCCTATTTAGTGGCAAGGGATTGCTCACTAGTAGCTTCACTGTTGGTAGCGCAGGAAGTTCGCGGTTGATGACCACCTTTGAGATAGATCAGGTCGATCAGATCAAAACACTACGCATTGGCGATAGTTTTGGTAGCACCGGAACATGGGGGCTTGGGGTACTTTTTGGCGGTTTTCAATATGGGACAAATTTCGCTGTTAGACCTGACTTTATTACGATGCCACGGCCCAGTATTTCAGGTAAAACTCTGCTTCCGTCAACCGTCGATGTGTACGTCAATAATATATTGCAGACGCACCAGAAGGTTGGTGCTGGGCCGTTTGCGATTCAGAATCTTCCTGTGATTACAGGCAATGGCGAGGCGAAGATTGTGGTGACGGATTTACTTGGGCGGCAACAAGTCATTTCCCAGCCGTTCTTCGTCAGTCCTGATCTGCTGCGCGAAGGTCTTGTCAAAGACTCGATTGAATTCGGCTGGCTCCGACAGAATTACAGTCTTCCGAATAATGGGTATTCCAATCCTTTTGCCACAGCAACGTATCGTCAAGGGCTTAGTAATAGCCTGACAGCAGAGATGCGCATCGAATTACAAAAAGGGCTAGAGGTCACCGGGGCTTCCGTCGCTGGACTGATGCCTGCCATCAGCAGCGTGATCGAAGGCTCCTTGGTGGTCAGTCACGCAGAGGGACTGGTGCCAGGGGTAATGAGTAGTCTCAGTTACGGTTATCTCGGTCGCGCTTGGTCTGCTAATGCGCGCATACAGCTCAATAGCCTTAGTTTTCGACAGATCGGCAGCGATATTGCCAATCTTCCGCGACAACTTGGCGCAGTTCAACTCAATGCGCCACTAGCCAATGGAACTTTTTCAGTGAATTATCTGCGCCAACAGAATCAGGGCGAGAGTCTGACCCGCATCATTAATCTGAACTATGCGCATCGCATCACTGATAGTGCATTCTTATCTCTAACCATGATTAAGCCGTTGTCGACGGTCGGCACAACCATCGGGTTGGCGCTGACGATGAATGTTGATCAAAGTCATTCAGGTAGTACCACGCTCAATCGGCAAGCGGGTTCCAAAACGCTATACACAGATTTCCAGCAAGCGACGCCACTCGATGAGGGGACAGGTTATCGGCTTGCGGTACTCAATGGTGATGCCGAAAATATCTCTCGTCAGGAGGCGAGCGTTACACGCAATCAGAAGTACGGCAGTTTTCAGGCGGATGTTGTACGCCAGGGTGGCGAAGTCAGTTCGAGACTCAATGCTGCCGGGGGCATTGTCATACTTGATGGCGGCATTTATTTTTCAAGGATACTCAACCAAAGTTTTGCCGTCGTGCAGACGAAAGATTTTTCCGGGGTACCAGTTTATTTAGAAAACCAGGAAGTGACGCAAACCAATCAACGCGGTCGCGCGGTAGTTAGTAATCTACAGCCGTATCAGGAAAATCGTATCAGTATTGATCCGCTTTCGCTACCGATAGACGCTGCAATGAACGAGATCGAAAAGAGTGTGATACCACGTAGTAAAGGTGGCGTCATCATTGATTTTGAGGTGCGCAGGGTACGCAGTGCGACGCTGGTGATTATCCAAGCTGATGGCCAGCCGCTACCACCGTGGACGCCAGTTGACGTTGTTGGCATGGAACATCCATTTGTATCAGGTAATCGCGGTGAAGTATTTGTTGAACTGCCATCGCTTAAAGAAAACCATGTGATCGCACGGCCGCCGGGAGGACCTATTTGTGAATTAAGCGTCGACATGCCAGATTCTGGCGCAGCCATTCCGAGGTTAGCGCCATTGCAATGTGCAAAAAGTCGTTGAGGACTCACATGCCTTATCCAAAAAACAGTGGTCGCTATCAAACACACACTGACTTCAAGAGGTTGACACGTTTTCTGCTGCTCGTTTGTTGTATTGCAGGGAGTGGGCGAGCGCATGCAGCTTGGTGCAAAGTCACTGGTGGTGGCGTTGCCTTTGGTGCCTATAATCCATTGGCATCAAGCAATCTGGACACCACGGGTTCGCTGGTCATGCAGTGTAATAGTACCTTTAACGTGATATTGAGTATCAGCCTTGGCAGTGGTAAAGGTGCGACTTATTCTGGGGGACGAAAAATGACTAACGCCAAGCAAAATACACTCATCTATAACCTCTACACCGATGCCACCCGCACGCAAGTGCTGGGTGATGGAACTGGGGGGAGTGTGACCATGCAGATCAGTGGAAGAAATACTTACACGCAGCCGATATGGGCACGCATCCTAGGGAATCAGCGTACAGCTGCGGCTGGGAGTTATGTTGATAGTGTGGTAGTAACGATTTCGTATTGAGGTAGTTGAGGTACTCATTCAGACAATGTGTTGACTCAGAGATTATATTAATACGCAATAGTGAGAACGGCGTGATCGCTGTCGGTGATGCTAGATAATCGCGGTAACTCAATACGACGTGAGCCAGTGAAGACGAGGTCGTTATTGCCACGCATTGTAACAAGACCAGGCTTGGCAACGTAGGTCAGACTCGCCTGAAACGGAAAGGCAGGTGGGCAACCAACGTGAGCAATCACCGAGTCTGCGACTACAGATAATATCTTGCTATTGGCGTAGACGTCACAGGAAGCCAACACAATCATTGATACGTTTAACTTGCCACGAGCAATCTGAATGTCGCCAGCCGCGCTTGATTGACTCAGCAGTAAATTAAACAATAAAAAGCCAAAGACGGTACGAATAGGCATAAGGTCATTTCAGAAAGAGATGGGGGCTGTTCTTTAACGGCAACATACGGTGAAACTGAAGACTTATTTTGCGTCACGAACTAGAACAAAGAGAACTGACAAAAAATCGCAGACATAAAGTGCGCCACCGAACAGCCTAAGATGTTTAATACCGATAACGTGGTGCATTAGCCAATCAAACTAAGCAATGATTTTTTGCTTTGTATGTCACCTCATCCATGCAATTTTTCGTCGTTTTTTCACGTCATCGCAATGAGATTGGTGCCATCTTCTTTACTGCGTCGACTGACTATAAGGTGAAACAAACTGCCCATGAAATCAACGCATAAAATTGTTATCTTATTTGTCATCGGCGTCTTGTTGGCGTCGATGGGAATTTTTTCTGCATTTCTGGCTTACTCAGAATTGGGAAATGTCGTTTTAATTCGTAACCGATCCGTCACACTTATTACCAAGGTGAATAATTTTCTATCCCTCATGAAGGATGTAGAAACTGGTGAACGTGGTTACGTTATCACTAACGACGTGACTTATTTAACCCCTTACCTGACTGCGGTTGCTACCGTTAATGCTGATCTTAAAGAACTACTGGATATGCAGCAATTGGCTATTTCTCATCGACACTTAGAAATATTGGTTCCGCTCGTCAATGCGAAACTGGCTATCGTGAAATCTCTGATTGATCTCAAGCGGGATAATGAATTGACGACGGAGATTGTGCGCGCCAAAAGTGCTGAAGGAAAGAAGCTCATGGATACTATCCGTGCAGAGGTCGCCAGCTATGACCACATTGAAGATGCATTGCTTATTCAGCGTGAAGCAAGTTTTCAATCAAAAATGAACTACCTGTTTATGCTCATGGTCGTGGGCAGCATCGCGACACTTTTCGTTGCTTGCCTTATTGCTTTTTTGATTTACAAAGAAGCGCAACAACGCGCTACCAATCTTATTCATATCGAGTCTGAAAAAATGCTCGTTGCGCTGCAACTGAAGAATGAAGAACTCATTATTGCCACTGCGAGTGCAAAAGAAGCCAATGTAGCGAAATCGGATTTTCTGTCTAATATCAGTCACGAAATTCGTACGCCAATGAATGCCATCATCGGCATGTCCTACTTATTGATGAACACGGCATTGACCACTCACCAGCGTGATTACATCCTAAAGATAAAAAGCGCCAGCCGACATTTACTCAATATTATCAACGATGTACTAGATTTTTCTAAAATCGAAGCCGGAAAGCTCGTCTTAGAATCGACAGAATTTGAGTTAGACAAAGTCTTAGAAACCATCGCGAATCTCATCGCAGAAAAAGCGACCGCCAAAGGGATAGAACTGATATTTGATGTCGCTAAAGATGTGCCGCCACTGTTGATTGGAGATCCAATCAGACTTGGCCAAATTTTGATTAATTTAGGTACCAACTCAGTCAAATTTACTGACCAGGGAGAAATCGATATTCTCGTGAATCTGGTTGAGCAGACTGAGAAAGAAGTGGTGATTAAATTTTCTGTACGCGATACAGGTATCGGTATGACCCAAGAAGAAATCGCTAAGTTGTTTCAACGGTTTACTCAGGCCGATAGCTCGACCACCCGTAAATATGGCGGTAGCGGGCTAGGACTCGTGATTGCAAAGACGCTGACCGAATTAATGGACGGACAAATCGGCGTCACAAGCGAACTTGGCAAAGGGAGTTTATTTTGGTTTACGGTACGTTTAGGCAAAGGTATCGGTCAACGTCGCAAATTGGCATTGTCAACCGAAATGCGCGGCAAGCGTGTTCTGGTCGTCGACGATAATGATAATGCACGGATCGTCATCGTCACATTGCTAACGAGTATGGGTTTTAAGGTAGATGAAGTTTCATCAGGTAAGCAGGCAATCGAAGCCGTACAAAATGCGGCGAGTGACAACAGTCATTATGAAATTTTATTTCTGGATTGGCAAATGCCCGTCATGGACGGTATTGAGGTCGCAAGAAGAATTTAAAAAACTCAATCTCAATGCTATTCCCCATATGTTGATGGTGACCGCGTATGGCAGAGAAGAAGTATTGCAAGAAGCAGAAAGAGCAGGAATTGAAAATGTCTTGATCAAGCCAGTCAATGCCTCCATGTTATTTGACAGCGTCATGCGTCTTTTTAATGATATCCACGATATTCATAGCGATGGCAGTGGCGATACTGTTTATGATAACGGCGCTGCTCTACGTACCGATACGGCAAATGGACAGACTGCGGCCTTTAAACAATTAGCGACCATTCGCGGTGCCCACATTTTGCTCGTTGAAGATAACGACCTCAATCAGGAGGTCGCTCTTGAGCTCTTACGTAGCGCTGGATTTAATGTCGATTTGGCCGAAAATGGCGAAATTGCCGTCGCCAAAGTCCGCGCCGCTGACTATCAACTGGTATTGATGGATATGCAGATGCCAGTGATGGATGGTGTGACCGCCACCATAGAAATTCGCAAGGATCCGCGTTGCAAAGACTTGCCTATCGTAGCGATGACTGCTAACGCAATGAAGGGCGACCGTGATCGCTGCCTTGCTGCTGGGATGAACGACCATGTTCCTAAACCAATTGAGCCAGAGGATTTGTGGAAAGCCATCTTAAAATGGGTCACCCCTCTCCATCCTACACAGACCACCCAAACGGTGATTGGTCTTGAGGACGAAACAGCCGTTGTGCCAGTATTAACGCCCGATATGACACCGCCGCTTTCACTGGTGATACTGGCGGAGAACCTTTCGAGGCAGGCCAGCGTGCTCGATACCAAAGTGGCATTGCGTCGGCTTCTCGGCAAACAAGAACTGTATCAAAAGCTGTTAGATATGTTTCTGGCAGGGCAAAAGACAGTGGTGGCTGATATTACGGATGCCTTGAATAAGGAGGATTGGATATTAGCGGAACGCGTAGTGCATACGCTGAGGGGCGCATCGGCCAACATAGGTGCAACCCAGCTACCAACATTGCTAGCGCAACTAGAAACAGCGATACGGTCACATCAGCCACGTGCGGCTGTCGATGATTTTCTTCATCAGATCGTTCAGCCTCTTCAACGATTAATTGCCGAAATAGAGCGGATCGTGCCGCGCGAGCAGGATAATCCAAGTATTACCGAAATTGATCACGTGAAGCTAGAAAAACTGTGCCTCACATTGCGCACTTTACTTAGCGAGCATGATGCACAAGCCAACAAAGTCACTAGCACGAACGCCGATTTACTCCGCGCCGCTTTTCCAAACGAGTATGCCTTGATCGCTGAAAACATCGACGCTTTTCGTTACGAAGCAGCATTAGTCCTCCTCGATAGTGCGCTACGTTCGTTATCACCCACTGACTGAGAGATGCTATGGTCGAACTTGATTATCCCTTGAAGTCAACCCTGTTACTGGTCGATGATGCACCAGACAGCCTCATGTTAATGAGCGAATTGCTGAGTGATACCTACAGGATTAAGGTTGCTAATTGTGGCGACCTGGCATTGAAAATTGCTGCTTCAGCGACACCACCAGATTTGATTTTACTCGATATCATGATGCCGGATATGGATGGCTATGAAGTATGTCGGCGTCTAAAGAGTAATCCTGTGACCATGAATATTCCCGTTATTTTTCTGACCTCGATGGATCACGTCGAAGACGAAGAAAAAGGCTTAGCGCTAGGTTCAATTGACTACATTACCAAACCGATCAGTCTTCCCATCGTCAAAGCGAGGGTCAAGGCGCATCTTGCGCTCAAGACGATGGCCGATTTTTTGCGAGATAAAAACGATTATCTTGAGTTGGAAGTAGAAAAGCGTACTCGCGAGTTATCAGCGATACAGGATGTCACCATATTAGCGATGGCTTCTCTGGCAGAAACGCGCGATACAGAAACCGGTGGCCACATCCGTCGTACACAGTTTTATGTCAAAGCGTTAGCAGAGAAACTGAAAACGCATCCACGTTTTAGTGCATTTTTGACGCCAAACAATATCAATATGCTGTTTAAATCGGCGCCCTTGCACGACATCGGAAAAGTCGGCATTCCTGATCGCATTCTGTTGAAGCCGGGTCGTTTGGATCCCGCAGAATTTGAGATTATGAAAACCCACACGACCTTGGGATATAACGCTATTTCCCATGCGGAAACCGCGCTCGGTACAACGGTCGATTTTTTATCGTTTGCTAAAACGATTGCCTTGTCGCATCAAGAAAAATGGGATGGTAGTGGTTATCCACAGGGACTGATCGGCGATGCCATTCCGATTCCGGCGCGTTTGATGGCGGTGGCAGATGTCTATGACGCCTTAATTAGTCGCCGTATTTACAAGGCCGCAATATCCCATGATCAAGCCAAAGTCATCATGGCCGAAGGGCGTGGTACGCATTTCGACGCGGATATCTACGACGCTTTTGCTGCGATCGAAGATGAATTTCAACGTATTGCATTGCGATTTGCTGATGCAGAGCGGGAGATCGAAAACAAACGCGATTATCTGGGTGTCAAAGATTCTGTATAGCGTAAAAATGACACCCTTAAAGGTACGTTGGCGTACTGAAGAAGTATCTTCGTTTAGGTAAAGTTTTACTCGCGGCATCGCTACGTAAAGTGACCTGATGGTTGGTGTATTTTTTTGTGAATGCTTCATGTAAAACAGATGTTGATTTATGTTGATTTATGTTGATTTACGTTGATTTACGTTGATAGGAAATTACCGATGAAAGCACTTGTTTATCATGGACCCGGCAAAAAATCGCTGGACGAATGCCCAAAACCAATCGTGATTGATACGACGGATGCGATCGTCCGCGTGACCAAAACAACGATTTGCGGTACCGATTTGCATATTCTCAAAGGGGATGTTGCGACCTGCCAACCAGGACGTATTCTAGGTCATGAGGGCGTTGGCGTGATCGAGCAAGTCGGTTCTGCTGTGACAGAATTTAAGCCCGGAGATCATGTTTTAATCTCATGTATTAGCGCATGCGGCAAATGTACATTTTGTCGCAAGCAAATGTATTCTCATTGCACCACAGGTGGCTGGATACTAGGCAATACCATTGATGGTACGCAGGCAGAATTTGTTCGTATTCCTTATGCCGATACCAGTCTGTATCCCATTCCTGATGGTGCCGACGAGGAAGCTTTGGTCATGTTAAGCGACATCTTGCCAACAGGGTTTGAATGCGGCGTGCTCAACGGCAAGGTGCAACCTGGCAACACCGTCGCTATTGTCGGGTCTGGACCAATCGGGCTGGCCGCCTTGTTGACAGCACAATTTTATTCGCCTGCCGACATCATCATGATCGATCTCGATGATAACCGACTCGCCGTCGCAAAGCGATTTGGCGCGACACACACTGTCAATAGTAAAGATGGTAAAGCCTATGAAGAAGTGATGAGATTAACCAGCGGGAGAGGCGTTGATACGGCCATCGAGGCGGTAGGGATCCCTGCAACCTTTGAGCTTTGCGAGAAAATTATCGGTGCAGGTGGCACGATCGCCAATATTGGTGTGCATGGCACAAAAGTCGATCTGCATCTGGAGAACCTGTGGGATCGCAATCTGACGATAACGACACGGCTGGTGGATACGATCAGTACACCGATGTTACTCAAGGTCGTTGAATCGAAAAAACTCAATGCGACGTTGCTCATTACCCATCATTTCAAACTTACTGAGATTCTTAAGGCCTATAACACGTTTGGACATGCGGCCGATACCAATGCGCTCAAGGTCATTATTGAGATGTGAGGCAAAAATGGACGCACCAATAGACGCACCAATAGACGCCAAAATAGAACAAACCGCCATCGGCATGTTGCAGCTATCGGGTTCATGGACTGTGTGCCAGTTAGGATCGGTGGTGCGCCAACTTGATTTGCTATTTCGTTCACCACCACCCCGATTGCAACTGGACGGTAAGAAAATAACAAAAATCGATAGCATTACCGTCTGGGTTTTACAGGCACGACTAAAAAAATTACAAGAAGACGGCACGCAAATTAATATGCTGGATTGGCCGCCGGAATATCAACGCATACTAGCCAGCTTGCCGCCAAGGTCTCAACAAGTCGTCCAGTCGCCTCGCCGCGCAGGAATAGTAGAAACGATCGGCAAAGTGAGTGTTGTGGCCTGGGCAAACAATCTCGCCCTACTCAGTTTTATTGGTGAAACTGCGGTCGCATTCATGGATGTTTTACGCCATCCCGGACATGCCAGGGTTCGCAGTGTTTTGCATGATCTCCAGATCAACGGCGTCAATGCGTTGCCAATTGTCGGCGTGACTTCTTTTTTATTAGGCATCGTGATTGCTTATCAAGGTGCCGATCAACTTCGACATTATGGGGCCAATATATTTGTTGTGGAATTGGTTGGCTATGCGATGTTAAGAGAATTTGCTCCGTTGATCACGGCCATCATTGTTGCTGGTCGCTCGGGATCTGCGTATGCAGCGCAGATCGGAACCATGCTCGTCACGGAAGAAATTGATGCGCTTAAAACGATCGGGATTAAGCCGATTGATTTATTAGTACTGCCCAAGTTGATTGCGCTCATGGTTGCCTTGCCGTTGTTGACCTTGTTTGCCGATTTGCTTGGTGTGCTTGGCGGCATTTGGATGGCCAATAGTCGGCTTCAGGTATCACCCCATGAGTTCATTGCCCGTTTTGGAACTGAAATTCCGCTCAAAACCTTGCTCATCGGTCTTGGTAAGTCGTGGATTTTTGCCATTGTGATTGTTCTGATTAGTTGTTATCAAGGTTTTCGTACCAAGGCCAATGCCGACAGTGTTGGTCAGCAGACGACGCGCAGTGTAGTGCAATCCATCTTTATTGTGATTGTGCTCGACGCTGGTTTTTCGATTGTATTCAACTTGCTGGATCTTTAATGCGTTCAGAAAATGCCACCACCGATACCATCAACGATGACTATGTGATTCAGATGAAGCATATTTGTACTCGGTTTGGCGATAAGGTAGTCCACGATAGCGTCGATCTGCAAGTACGGCGCGGCGATATTTTTGCTATCGTTGGCGGTAGTGGATCGGGCAAATCAACGCTGTTGCGAGAAATGATTTTGCTCCATAAACCAGATAGTGGCAGTGTCAATATTCTCGGTACAGAGTTAGCCGATCTAAACGACACACAGGCGAACGAGTTGCGTCAGCGCTGTGGCGTCATGTTTCAGAAAGGCGGTTTGTTTGGCACCCTGACCGTTAGTGAAAATATCGGGCTTCCGTTGCGTGAACATAGCGATTTAGACGATGCGACGATCAATCAAATCGCACTTTGGAAATTGGAGCAGACGGGATTGCATCCAGAATCTGCAACGCTTTATCCCGCTGAACTCAGTGGCGGCATGTTGAAGCGGGCAGCGATGGCACGCGCACTCGTGCTTGATCCTGAATTGTTGTTTCTCGATGAGCCAACTGCTGGGCTTGATCCGACAAGCGCAGATGGTATCGATGCATTAATTTTACAGCTGCATGCTGTTTATCGCCCAACCATTGTGATGATTACGCATGATCTGGATTTGCTTTGGCAAGTGACGCAACATGTCGCCGTTTTAGGTGGGGGTAAAGTCATCGCTTCAGGTTCAATGGCTGAACTCTCGCAGCTACCAAATCCTATCATTCGTGAATACTTTGATGGCGCACGTGGGCGTGCTGCACAACTGCAGGCAGCGCACCTTTCACATAGTCGCACTAACGTCGCGCACGATACAAAGGTGGATGCATGGAAACCAAAGTAAATTTAGTCCTCGTCGGACTCTTTGTGTTAATTCTTGGCACCTTATTCGTTGCCGTCGTTTTATGGCTTTCCGTCGGACTTGGCCATCACGAGAAGCCTAAATTATATTTGTCTGTCATGAATGAATCAGTAGCAGGACTCAATTTGGATGCGCCAGTGAAATACCAAGGCGTCAATGTCGGTAAAGTACAGGCAATTACGCTCAATCGACTTGATCCGCAGCAGGTACTATTAATTTTTGCGATGATCCCTGACACGGTGATTAAGTCCGATACATACGCCGTCCTGGCAACGCAAGGGTTGACAGGTATCGCCTACGTGGAACTGAGTGGTGGTTCGCCCGCCGCTCCCTTACTTGTGGCCAAGCTCGGCGCGTTGTATCCACAAATACCGAGTAAGCCATCGTTAAGTACCCGACTAGAAAATGTCTTGAGCACTGCCATGGCTAACTTAGACCACACCACAGCCAACATTAACGCGATGTTAAACGATGAAAATAGACAGGCGTTGAGAACAATTCTCAAAGATACCTCCGCTTTGATGGCAAGTTTAGCCTCACAGAAAGCGAATATCAGTCGCGGCATTAACAAGGCCGCCATCACCATGGACAATACAGCACAAGCCAGTGTCAAACTCGATCCGCTCATCGCACGCATGAGCGCGAGTGCCGAGGCGATAACGGCCATGGCAGATAAGCTCGCTGAGGCGAGTGCCGATGCACAAAAAACCGCGCAAGAAGTGGGAGGAGGGGTGCACCAAGTCCGTGTTGATACCTTACCTCAGTTACAAAAAATGATGCAAGAAATTACCGAGCTTTCTAGCACATTAACCATGTTAGCAGAACAAATGAAGCAAGACCCCGCAAGTCTGCTACGCGGCCGCAAAGCACCGCCTCCCGGTCCCGGTGAAACGCCTACAGAGCTCGTTACGCCATGAAACGTATTGACTGCAATCATCTCATTCTGGCATCTGGACTGCTGTTGTCTGGCTGCTCGCTGTTGCAACCGGTATCGCCATCACCGCAGAAAGAATATCGATTAGAGGCCGCGCCGTTCGTCAGCGTGGTCCGACCACCCACATCGTCTATGAGCATCACTCTCAGTATCATCCGTGCAGCCTCGGGATTGGATAGCAAGAACATGTGGTATCTGCGACGTCCGTCTCAGATCAATAGGTACCAGCAAAGTCAGTGGCAGCAACGTCCTGCAACGATGCTTATGCCTCTGGTCATGAATGCGCTCGAAGTCAGTGGTCTATTTACAGTGATCGTCCAGTCGCCTAATCCGATCAATACCACCTATCAGTTGGAGTTGGAATTAACCCAACTAGAACAAGATTTCACGGTGCATCCAAGTGTGGTTCATGTTGGACTACGTGCCTATTTGTCGGAAAATAAAACGCATACCATCGTCGCATGGCAGGAGTTTCGTGTTGATCAGACTGCACCAACGGAGGACGCCTACGGACAAGTCGTTGCCAGCAAACTAGCAACGTCTGAGTTATTACAGCGATTGCTTGTGTTTTGTCGATCGCATGTAAGCCAGGATGAAGGGGCGCGTTAATCAGCATTGATTGCATTTTTTTATATATTAGCTTGCTGAATGACTGGGCGAATTCTAGGATGAAGTGCAATTTATGAACGGTACCGGTTAATGAGGGCAAGATGCGATAGCATTTGTGCCTTTTTGACCGGCCAGTCGAAATTGCATAATGAACTACACACATCTCACCCAAA